>CABMIA010000034.1 GCA_902386085.1 uncultured archaeon | reverse complement strand
TGTGGGAGGGGAGAAAATTGAAAAACTTACAGTTTTCACGAAAGAACAAAAAGAGATTTTAAAAAAGTTGGGTTTGGAAGAGGAACTATTTCAGATGTAGCCTATGAAACCCTGAAGGTCAGGTTATAATTTCCGTCAACATAAATTCTTCCCCCAGCCGGGTTTGACCAAGCATAAATATTACCTATATCAGGAGTAACAGTGGGTGTTGGTGTAAATGTGTTGTTTGCTATAGGTGTTGGGGTAGATGTTACAGTCGGTACAGGCGTGATTGCAGGCCAACTAAAATATGCCATCACCACAGCAATTGCTTCCGGTTTTGTTATCGCCCCGCTGAAATAATCCGTTACTGCCAGAACTGCCCCATCACGCTGTACGATGCCATCACCGCCAGTGTATCGAGATATAACATCTTCACCTGTTATCGGGGTAGAAGTACCAACTGTTTGCAATAAGATTATTAAAACAACCGTTCCAATTGTTATTTCGAATCCACATCTAATGTTATTCATTATGACCACAGACCACGGTAAAGTTTTATTGAAACTCATACTATATAATCAATACCTTCGCCATTAATCAGCAGCTACTCCCCTTTCATTAGGCGTCTTCAGATTTTTTGTTTTTCCGATATCGACCCTCCTTAAGCATTCTTGCTTTGATTTCTCTTCGACTTTTGTGGGAAAAAATGGTTGTCAGATAACGATGATATCAGAAAGCATAGGTTTTATAACGGCAGAATCAACGGATCTTTATACTATAGTCACATGCGTAACTTAGGGCAAATCTATAAGTTTTATCGTTCTATTGAGTACCCTATGTACCACATTGAGTGTATTGAATGTCGCAGGAAATACCAGGCAGATGAAGTCATATACACCTGTACCTGCGGCGGTCTCCTTGAGGTCGTTTATGATTATTCAAATATTCATCTCACAAAAAAAGACTTGAGCGGCCCCCTCTCAGTGTGGAAATACCGCGCCCTTCTCCCTGTAGGCAGGGAGCCTGTGACCCTGAAAGAAGGAGGCACGCCCCTTTACCGCGCAGACAGGATAGCAGAAAGCGTGGGCCTTAGGGAAGTTTATGTCAAACACGAAGGCATGAACCCTACAGGATCCTTCAAGGACAGGGGGATGACCGTGGGCGTTACAAAAGCCCTTGAACTTGGCATGAAAACAGTAGCATGCGCTTCGACCGGGAATACATCCGCATCGCTTGCGGTGTATGGGGCAAAGGCAGGGGTTCCTGCTGTTGTGCTCCTGCCTTCAGGTAAAGTGGCTCTTGGAAAATTAGCACAGGCGCTTATGCACGGGGCAAAAGTATTGAGCATCCGCGGAAATTTTGATGACGCGCTCAAGCTCGTGCGCGACCTGTGCGACAGGGAAGGGTTCTATCTTCTGAATTCTGTGAACCCTTACAGACTTGAGGGACAGAAGACAATCGCTTTTGAGATCGCAGACCAGCTTGGCTGGGAAGCGCCTGACAGAGTTGTGCTGCCTGTCGGGAATGCAGGGAATATAACCGCGATCTATAAAGGTTTCAAGGAGTTGAAGAGGCTCGGAATCATCAATAGTGTGCCGAAAATGACAGGGATACAGGCAGAAGGCGCAAGTCCTGTAGCGCAGGCGATTAAGAACAATACCGAAGCAATAACGCCCGAAGCCAGACCCGAAACCGTGGCAACAGCCATCCGCATCGGCAATCCTGTAAATGCAGTGAAAGCTTTAATAGCGATCCGGGAATCCGGCGGCACCGCTGAGACTGTCTCTGACGAAGAGATAATAAAAGCGCAGCAGGAGCTTGCAAGTCTTGAGGGGATAGGCGTTGAACCGGCAAGTGCTTCATCGATCGCAGGGCTGCGAAAGCTTGTTGAGATGGGCATTATCGAAAAAGACGAGCGTGTTGTATGCGTGACCACAGGGCATTTGCTGAAGGATTCTGAGCATGTGCTCGCAGTCTGCCCGAAGCCGATTGAAATCGATGCAACGATCGAAGCAGTGAGAAAGGCAGTTTTTTCGGACCAGCCATGAATGGTGAATGACGGAGAGCGAAAGCTTTTATTACATCACCGCATTAGTGAGCAAAAATTATTATTGATATAATTTACTATTAAAGAGGATTTAATATGAGATGGCAAGGCAAATCAACACGTAAATACACAAGCGGCAGGATCATACGGGCAAGAGGCAAAAGAAGATTCGAACTCGGCGGGGAAGAGGCAAATACACTTCTTGGCAAAACGATCAGGAAAACAGTAAAGACCCTTGGCGGTCAGGAGAAAGTCCGTCTCCTGAGGGATAGCATCGCAATAGTCACAGACCCGAAGACAAAGACAGCAAAGAAGGTCAAAATAGAGACCGTCTCTGGCAACCCTGCCAATATCCACTACGTCAGGCGAAACATCGTGACAAAGGGAGCTATAATCAAAACAGAGATCGGCTCCGCGCGTGTTACGAACAGGCCAGGACAGGAAGGCGGCATCAACGCCGTGCTTATTCCCAGTACTGCTTAAACGTCACCCACAATTCAGGCAGATGCGCCTGTAATAACTCGTTCGAGGCATAACAGGCATCCAGCTTTTTTCTTTTTTCAAGAGATCGTGAGAGAGGCTTCCCGATCAGTTTCTTGACCTTCAACTCGTATTGCGCGAGCACTTCAAGGTCATCATTTTCAAGCGCTTCGATTATCGTCCTCGCTACAACCCACCCGGCAAGCATCGCATTATTGATTCCTGCACCCGTGACCGGGTCTGCCATACCTGCGCTGTCCCCGGCAAGAAGTACATTGCCAAAAATGAGTTTTTCCCTGAGACCCCCCACAGGAAGCGCGCCTGTGATGCATTCTATTATCTCGCCACCCAGCCGATCCGCAGCATGTGATTTTTTCATAAAAGCATCCAGATATGCGCGCGGAGAGCTTCCAGAGATTCCAACGCCTACTTTTGCCGAATCCTTCCCGGTCGGGTAAATCCAGATATATCCGCCCGGTGCAAATTCTGAATCAAAAAAAATTTCTGAAGTATTGGGAACAGGCTCCATCCCTTTCAAATGATACTGTGCGCAGACTATTATTTTCTGCCTGTCCAGTCCTAAAAGCGATGCAGTTTTTGAAAAAACACCATCTGCACCGACAATTATCCTTCCATGAGCTTTCCCGCCGCGAAATTTGACGCCATTTGGAATAAAACCGGACAAGGGCGAATCCCATTTGACCTCTGCGCCTGCTGCTCTTGCTTTCATCACAAGCGCAAGATCAAAAGACGGTCTATCCACCACAAAACCGCTCAAATTGAAATCGTGGAAAGAAAAATCTGGAAGATAGGTGCGCATCTTCGTTATTCCTGACTGGATCACACAACTCTCCGGCAATTCGAGATTAACGGTGTTGCTGATGTATCCCGCGCAAGGCGACCTGCACATATGGTTTTTCTCAAGCACAAGCACACGATACCCTGCCTGCGCTACGGCCTGGGCGGTAATCGATCCTGCCGGGCCTGCGCCTACGACGACAACATCATAATCCATCAGCGGTATACCCACTCTTGAGAATAATATTTTGGCAAAAGGCTGTCTGCAAGCTCTCTCTCTCCTTCGCTGAGAGCTCCCGGCTTTAATCTTACACGGAAGCGTTCTTCGAATGTTCCCTTGATCGCCTCCTTTACATCTTCCATATTCCTCTCTTCGCCGAGTTCCCTGTCAAGCCACGTAAGCCCTTCCCTGATCGAGGCTATTTTTTTATCAAGGAACTTTTCTTTTGGAATATTGGATATCCTGAGCATCTCACCGATATCAAAATCAAGCAGCAGGGTCCCGTTCTGAAGCAGTTTGCCTTCCCATCGCGTCTGGGCGTTACCTGAGATCTTTTTGTTCTCAACGACTACATCGTTTATCGGACGGAAGGCTGCATTCAACCCAAATTGGATCAGTGTATCGATGAGAACGCCGCATATCTGTTTATATGATTCGATGATATCGAGAGGGAACAGGTCGTTATCTATCGTTCCAACAAGACCGTAATTTATCTGCCTGCACCGGTCATCTGAAAAGGCAATCCCTCCACCGCTTATCCGGCGCGTGATGGTGTAGTCCTTGCAATCTGCAAGATTTAATTCTACATCGGCCTTCTGGAAAAAACCAAGTATTATGGACTTTTTAGGGGTCCAGAAAAAGAAGGTATTTT
>CABMIA010000033.1 GCA_902386085.1 uncultured archaeon | reverse complement strand
ATCTCAGTGGATCCCACAGATAACAAGAGAGGTACTGTGAACTCAGTTATTCTGGATGCTCCGCCGGTAAATGTAAACGCGACACTGAACCAGACCGCGGATATTAATCTGAACCTGAACGGAAGTGTATGGACAGGCGGTAGCCCGCAGCTCAATTTGCAGCCGGTCAATGACCTGAACGATAGCATGGACGGCGCCACTGCATCCAATGCGACAAATAACATCAATACGGCACTTCTTACACTGGGCAGGTCGACAAGCGGGATGGATATTGCCATGATGGTAAGGGCTACGTTATCCGGTATCAGCGCCTCGGACGTGCTCTCGCTGCCGATCACGATGACAGTGAATGCTGACTGGTATGAAAACAGGGCTGGCAGCAGTCCGGATAATGTATTCCTGTTCAAGATTAACGATACGACAGGAGAGGTTCGTGATAAGAAACATCCATTGAGCGTTTCCCAGAAGGATACCGTGAACAATACCTATACCTTCACGTTCAATATGGAAGGCTTCTCGACCTTTGCCCTGATAAGTGTAAGAGCTGTGGCCCCGCCATCCGCAGGAGGCGGCGGAGGAGGCAGCGGCAGTGGAGGCGGTGGAGTAGTTTCCAGCGAAGACTTTGCCAACATCGAGAATCAGGAAAGTCATGATGTGAATATCCATACGGGCCCCATAGCGATCCCGTTCAATGTTCTTGATATTGTAAAAGAAATCGGTTTCTCAGCCAATACGAACGAAGGCTGGCTAACTGCCAAAGTTGAAAATCTCAGAGGAAGGCCAAAGGTTGCTACCACGGATGCTCCGGGTACCTTGTACAAATATTTCAATGTATGGGTAGGAACATCGGGATATGGCGAATCGTCAAAAATAGACAGCACATATACGGTGTTCAAAGTGCCGGATGACTGGCTCAAGAACAATAATGCTGAATCGGTGAAGCTTATGAAGTTCCAGGACGGGGCCTGGAAAGAACTGAAGACCGATAAAGTAGGCACTGAGACCTACAGGGCAGATACCTCCGGGTTCTCAAGCTTTGCGATAATAGGAGTTCCAAAAGCACAGGTCGAAGTATCGCCAACTGCAACAGTCACGGGAATTCCGGCGCCTACGCCTTCAGTCTCGGAAGCACCAACAGCATCAGCACCTCCAGCTACATTGTATTTGATACTGGTCTTAATGGTGATCATTGCAATTGCAATGTACTTCCTGGTGCTAAGAAAGGGAGGCAAATAAGGAACCTAAAAAGAGAAAGACATATTATTGAAGCAAAAACAATTGTGGCTTCAGTAATAACTGGATGGCATCGGATTACAGCACGGATAATATGATGCTAAGGCCGATGCCTTCTCGCTTTTGCAAGTTGCACTGGTCATTATTGCAGCATTGTACCATCTTTGCTGAAAAAGATGTAACTGGGGAATGTTTCCTACCTGTTTTTTACTCTTTTTGTATATATATATAAAATAGTGGTTGAGGCTTAATGTTGGCTTCGACACAACGAATCATCGATTGGTGGTAGAACTGTCATAATTAAAACATAGATTATTATTATTATTTTATTTAAAATAAATTATTGACAGATACAATTTTAAACCTCATAATGCGTATAATTATTATAACTATTAATCGTGATAAATTTTCGAAAGGTATATATAACAATAAAAAAATAAAGAAGACCATTGGTGCTGGAAATATGAATGTGGAGTTACGAAAGTTATCTTTGATAATGGAATCGGATTCTCATTCTTAAAAACTCTTTAAAGCGTAGGTGTTGGATTATGGTAAAAAAAAGGAACAGGGCAATAGACCCCAAAATCATAGTGATCGAATTTTTTATTCTTGGGCTGGCCGCATCGCTGGCTTTTACAGGAACGGCAGGAGCTGCAATAACTGTGAACGCAGGCCGGTTGTGGAATCCGGAGCGTGCATGAAATGAAAAATAAAAATGATCTCTCAAAAATTTTCATAATCGCCTTATTTTTCGGCATCCTTATTCTAAATGACACGGCATCGGCATCCAGCATAAATCTATACGATTCAAAGGGCTACCTCTACGACATCTACGATGGTTGCTATATGTCGGATGGGCAAAGCGACTCCTATGACGGCATGTATTATCTCTGGATTAACAACATACAGTACACAGGCACGCGAAGCACTACTGAAAATGATGGATGGGAGGCTATCTGTGACGCGCAGGGCATGTCCGGTCTCAACGTGGTGAGAAAGGTCTTCGTCCCATCAACCGAGAACTGGGCGAGATATCTTGAAATCCTGAACAATCCAACAGAGGCGCCTTTGACCGTAACTATAAAAGTTGGAGGCAATCTAGGCTCTGATTCCTCTACTGTAATCGTCCAGACATCGGACGGTGACGCTTCTCTTGATAACAACGACAGATGGGTTGCTACGGATGATAGCTGTAATGGGTGCGGGGATCCGTCGTTAGCGCATGTATTTGACGGTGAAGGGGCGAGAAAAAAAATCGACGCGCTCTGGTTAAGCGGTTCGGATAATCTGTATTATGAGTGGCAGAATGTTATCGTGCCGGCCCGAGGAACCGTTATTGTAATGCACTTTGCAGTGCAGCACACCAACAATGCCAATGCAATAGCTGAGGCAAACAATATCAAAGCCCGCAGCCCGGAAGCAACTATCAGCGGGATGGATTCGAGCGAGCTCTATTCTGTGATAAACTGGAATCTCGGTGGATTCACCGCTAATAAGGACGCTACCCCCCAGGCTCTTGGAGGGCAGGATATCCTCTACACCATTACCTACTTCAATTTATTCGAGTACGCTCTATCAAACTGCACAATAAATGATTT
>CABMIA010000032.1 GCA_902386085.1 uncultured archaeon | reverse complement strand
GTTATTGCAATAGCAAACTTCAAACCGATTATGTTTTTTTTTTTTTTTTATTTTTTTTGGTTGAACGATATTTTCAAGCTGACAGCAAAAGAACTGCTCGATATAAGGAAAAAGCTTGAAACCAGGATCGAAATTGCAAACATGGATCTGGAAGAAAAAAACAGGGAATTAATTGTTGCTAATGAAGAATTAAAAAAACTTGATGAGCTTAAATCTGATTTCATTTCCCTGGTATCGCATGAACTAAAGACGCCTCTTTCTGCAATAAGAACATCAGCCGAGTTCCTTGAATCCGAAGGGACAGCGAAACCGGAGGTGCAGAAGGAGATGCTTTCAATAATCATAAGGAACATCGACCGCCAGACACGCCTGATCAACGATATCCTTGACCTCTCGAAGATAGAAGCCGGAAAGATGGAGTTCAGGATGGATCAGGTTGATTTCAATGAAGTAGCAGATACCGCGCTTGAAAATATCAGCCAGCTTTCCCTGAAAAAAAAATTGACGGTTTCAAAAGATATTCCTCCGGAACTCCCCCTGGTATTTGCAGATAAGGAAAAGCTTATAATCGTGTTGAATAATCTTCTCGGGAACGCATTAAAATTTACGCCTGAAGGCGGGAGCATTCTCTTGTCAGCAAATCAATACCCGGATAAAATAGAGATAAGAGTTAAGGATACCGGCATCGGCATAGAGAAGGAAAATGTGGGAAAAATATTTGATAAATTTTATCAGGTGGACAGCACGTCACGGAGAAAAATAGGCGGCAGCGGACTTGGGCTTTCTATATCAAGCGGGATCGTAAAAGCGCATGGCAGTGAAATACTTGTGGACAGCGAGCCCGGAAAAGGAAGCACATTTTATTTCAGCTTAAAAAAGTATGGTAGATCATGAAAAATTATGTTTATTTTATAATAATATTGGTTGCGATTTCACTTGCGGGAGTTACGCTATACGAGAAATCCCACGCGCAAAAAGTAATATATGTCGTTTCCATGACCCCGGATGAGATGTCGGCGGCTCTCAAGAACGGATCGATATCCGGTTTCATTTCATGGGAACCCCAGTCCGCAAAAACCGTAGCCGAAGGCTATGGCAGGTATCTGGTTAATTCCCAGGACATATGGAAGAACCATCCGTCGTGCGGGCTTGCGATCTCGGAATACCTGCTTAAAGATGAAGATACGGTAAGGGCACTTGTCTGGGTGCATGTAAAAAGTACAAGGTTCGTAAATGACCCGGCAAACCGGGAGAAGGTCTTAAAATACGGCTCCGAATTTACAGGCGTTGATCACGAAGCCAGCGCGGCAGCCATCAATAATACAGTGTATATGGAATTCCCTGATATGGGCGAAACTAAAAAAGTCGTTGGGATCCTGGATAAAGCCGGGGCTTTAAAAAAGAGTCCTGTTGAGATGGGTTATAATGACGTTGATGATTTTCTTTCAAGTATAATCCTTGACAGGTATTACAAAGAAATCGGAAAAAGGCTGGAAGAGGAACCGGACTGGACCCCGCCTGCTGTTAACGGAAGCCTCAGGTTCGGGTATATAGATGGCAATATCCACTATCTTGCAGTATATGTGGCGCAAAAAGAAGGTTATTTTGAAAGGGTAGGTCTTATCCCGGACAAGAATATCAAGTTTTTAAAATTCAGGAACGGCCTGGCTATAACGAATGCCTTCAGCCATCGCGAGGTAGATGTGGCGACTTTAGGCATGAGCCAGATTTTTCGATATGACATAAACGATAATGGAAAGGTATATATCATCAATGGCATGAATTCCGGCGGGACATCGCTGGTGGTCAGGGCGGATTCTAATATAGGATCTATCGATGACCTGAGCGGAAGCACGATCGCCACCCCGGGTTTCGGTTCGGTCCAGGATGTCATAATGAGAAAGATGTTCGAAGGGTTTGAAATAAAAACCGTATGATGCTGCAATGATGTTTAAAATAAAAAAGAGGCAGATATTTACTCTCCAATTGTTATCCCGTATTCGAATCCCTGGGTATTCCCCGGCAGTACCCTGAGCTTCCAGGTGCCAGGCTGGCCGTTTGCCATGTATGTCTCTATATACTGGATCCCATTTTCCTGGTACATGCTATTGCCGGTTGTTCCCGACAGTATGGTGCTATCGCTTCCAAGGTTCACGCTTCCTTTTATAAGTCGCTTGGTGAGATTGAGCCTGGTAATTACTCCACTCGGATTTTCAAGTGTTATTTCGAATGAAGGCTCTCTTGATGTTGTCCCCTGGCTATTCACATAAGGAGATGCGTAGTAACTTGAGCTGATTTCAATGGTGATCGGGACTGCCTTTGTCAGGTTGAAGGTCCGGACGAAGGCCTCAGTTGGCTGGTTCCAGATATTGAAATTGAGGCTCACTCTTCCTTCCCATTCCCTGACCGCCGGGTCGTCTATGCCAAGGTCGATGTAGCCGTTGTAATAACCTGTGGCATCCGAGGGCACTCTGACATGGACTTTTACGATCCCTGTTGAGCCGGCTTGGATATTTGCGGGCGCAGTTATCGTTATTGCCTCTTCCATTGAAGCCGGGGGCATCACACCGTAAGGCCCGCCGTAGTACACATCACTGCCTAATGTTGGATTTATACCCACTGCCTTATCTCCCGTATTTTTTAACATGATCTCAAAGTTGTACTCCTTCCCCGACTCAAGCTGGTCGCTTATGTAAGGAGTTGAAATCTGGATCTTTGGCGAACTCCAGATCTCGACCGAAAGCTGGAGCGCGTGAATATAATAGGGGAAGGGCTGCGGATATGGCGTGGGCATTTCTTCGTCCGTAAAGGCAATTTCTGCACTATAATATCCCACGGTTGCATCCTCAGGCACGGAAGCGTTTATTGTAAATTTAATACTTCCTCCGGCCGGTATATCTGCGCTGTCAGGCGTAATCCTTATCCACGCGGAATCCAGAACATATTCTCCCGGCATTGTGACGATATTCGGCCTTACGCTGACCGTTTTATTATCCTTGTTTTTAATTGTGACATTCATTTCCTTGCTCTCACCGGGCTGAAGCCTTATGTTGCCGTAGCCGGGTGAGATTTCAAGTTTCGTGAAGTTCATAGCCTGCAGTTCTCTCACAGGTACAGGCGGGGCGCTAATCATTTTCTTGGCAATCTCCCTCCCCTGACCTGAAGCACTGCCTGCTTCAACGACTGCAAACATGCTCATGAGAAGCATGGCAGCCACGATAGTTGCATATTTGTTCATATTTCCTCCTGTTGTCAGGCATGTCTATTAATAGACAAGTCTAATCTTTAATTAGAATACTTGATACTTAAACTTTTCTATTTATCGTCAGGTTTGTTCTAATATAATAAAATGTTAGATTAAAAAAGCTTCTTTGTGGCTTAGTTATTATCGTGACGTTCTCATAAAAACTATTTCATAGTTCTATTATTCACAGAACTCCCCTGAAATAATGACCCGTCGTGTATTCTCCTGAGCAGGGTTTTCCCGTTCTCGTATCCATCGCTTCCCTGTACGCCCTTGTAATTTCTCCGGTCTTCGCTGCATCATACGTCCCGGCCTCAATCCTCAGGCACTCCACACCAGCTTCCATTATCTCAGGCAAGTACTCAAACATGCAAAGCTCGCGCGAGTTCATCACATAAGTTCTTCCCAGCATATCTGTTCTGGCAGGAAAAGAAAAGCCTTTCTCATCCTTTAGCAGTGCATCTTTAATCCATGGAAAAAGGCTGCCCACAAGATCATGCTCTGAGACCATCAAAGGAAAATTGCCATGCACTATGCATTCAGTTGAGCCGTATTGAGTAAGGTTTCTGATCTCATCAAGCGTTAGCTCCGGTGATAGCGTTACCCTCTTGCTATGACCTAAGAGATAACTCATCGTCAGCCTGTTGAAAACATTAAGGGGATAATCTATGGTTATTGGCCTATCTTCATGAAACTTGCTTAAATAATATAAAATTCCGAGATTGGAAACAAGGAAACCGTCGAAACCCAATTTAGTATTTAAATCTTTGATTTCTTTGACTATCCTCGGCGTGCTGAGAAAAACGGTTACGCCCTTTTTGTGGGCATATTCAATGGCGCTACAGAACTCTCCCTCTTTATTCCCGAACACTCCACCGCCGATATACACAACATCGGCGCCGCTATCAACAGCAGCCTTAAAACCTTCAATAGTACTGGTATGCACAGCCAGAATTGGCTTTACTTCTGCAATTCTTTTTTCAGTGGCGATTTCCGGTTTTTTGCACCTGCGCTTCCATTTCTGCACACGCTCTGCCTCAAGCCCGGCAACCGCCTTTCTGCGAAGTTCGTTCAGCAGAGAAACCGGAATGAAAATGGTTTCATCCAGATCAAATGCAATTTCCTGCGCCTCAAAAACAGTATCCCCAAGCTTTTTTAACTGGGCTGCCATTGATTCTTTTGAGATCGGCCTGCTTTCTGCACGGCTAACGATCCCACCATGAACTATAATTTCATTTTTGCCGTCATTGATGCAGAGTTCAACCGGCTCCCCGATTCTGGCTTTAACCGATAATTTCACCGGAATTTTCCTTATGTCTTTTGATTCTAAAGACGCCATTAGCCTGCTATCATAAGTTTTAAAAACTACGCTGCCCTCGTTTACTTCGATATCGAATGGTATCTTGACCAGACCCGGACCCGCTTCATTAATTCTCCGGTTGTTGACATACATGCTCCTGACGACAATTCCATCCCCTCCTCCGATTCCAATGCCATCTCCCACTCTCAGCCACGCTTTCAGGTTTAATGAAAGTAATTTTTTCCTGTTGTCATAACCCGCAACTGTGCCGATCTCCGTACCGATATTGTGAGGATATTTCCAGCTCATCAATTCGCTTCCCGGATTCCTGAAAAAGTACCCTATCGTAAATCCGCGGTTGAAAAGCTGAAGCAGCGTATGCTTTTCATTAGCCGTAACCTGAAAGCCTTCCGGCTCCTCAAAATATCTCTCGATAAGTTTCCTGTATATGCCAACCACGCCGGCAACGTATTCCGGCCGCTTCATCCTGCCCTCGATCTTAAAAGAGTCAATCCCAGCCTTTACTAGACCGGGGATGTGTTCACTCATATTGAGATCCCTGGGGCTGAGGAGATAGCCTTCAGCGCCGTTAATCCGGTATTTTTTCCGGCACGGCTGGGCGCAGTATCCGCGGTTGCCGCTCCGTCCTCCGATCATACTGCTGAGGAGGCATTGTCCTGAGTAAGAAAAACATAAAGCGCCATGGACAAATGTCTCGATTTCAATGTTAGTTTCCGCTTTTATTTTTCGGATATTTTGCAGTGAGAGTTCACGCGCAAGCACAACGCGCTTCACACCCATTTCCTGAAGGAATTTTACCCCTTCGATGTTGTGTATGGTCATCTGCGTGCTGGCATGTACCGGAAGTTCAGGGAGTTGTTCTCTAAGAAGCCGAAGGATGCCGGTATCCTGTACGATGACCGCATCGGCGCCGGCATTGCAGAGGAACTGGAGATATTCGCATGCCTCTTCAAGTTCCGAATCCTTGATCAGGGTGTTCATGGTTACATATGCTTTAACGCCTCTGACATGCGCATAATCGACCGCCCATTCAAGTTCCTCGCGCGTGAAGTTCGGGGCGTATTGCCGTGCACTGAAAGCAGTGCCGCCGAAATAGACTGCATCTGCTCCATTCTCGACTGCTGCTATAAGAGCTTCTTTGCTGCCGACAGGAGCAAGAAGTTCGGGTTTATGCATGAGGTACAAGGGATTAATGTGTGATGCTATATGCAATAATCTTTATTTAAAGATAGGTTCACCTTTGTATCATGTCAGAAGCAAGATAACAATTAAAATAGCTGATAACAACTAACTCAAAACAAACTCAAACGAACTCTCAGCCAGAGTTCGTGTCGAGTTGGTAACAGTTCGTTGTTTATATTACCCCGCCCATAAAAAATACATCTCCCAAACTATTTTCACAAAAAAATTTATTAGCGAACAGTTCCATTATCTTATATCGGGGAGGTTTTATGGAGAAAGTAGTGCATTTTGAAATTCCTGCGGACGACCTTGAAAGGGCACAGAAATTCTACAGGAATGTTTTTGGCTGGAAGATGGCAGGCATTGGGTGAATGAGGAAAATGAAAACTATCCGACAATCTGTACTTTTCAAAGCGAACCCCCATGAAATCTATGAGATGCTGATGGATTCGCAAAAACATTCCGGGTTTACCGGCGAAAAAGCCAGCATCAGTCGTGAGGTTAATGGAGAGTTCAGCGCTTATGACGGGTATATCACCGGCTTAAACCTTGAACTTGTACCCGACAGGAAAATCGTACAGTCGTGGCGTGGAAAAGACTGGTCTCCGGGCCATTATTCAAAAGTTACGATTTCCTTTGAGGAAGTGAAAGACGGTACACGTCTTACATTTATCCAGACCGGAGTTCCGGATGAGCATTACGATGAAATAAGTCAGGGCTGGCATGATTACTATTGGATTCCTATGAAAAAGATGCTGGAAACATAAAAAAATTCTCTATTATAAATCAGATGAAAGAAAAGTTGCATGTAGGTACAATGGGCTGGAGCTATAATTTCTGGATCGGTAGTTTCTACCCTGAAAATACAACTTCTGAGAATTTCCTCAATGAATATTCAAAGATTTTTAGTACTGTTGAGGTCGATAGCACGTTTTATCGAATTCCATATGCTGAGACGGTCAGGAAGTGGAAGTCGCAGACGCCCGAAGATTTCATATTTTCAGCTAAATTCCCCAGGGTTATAACCCATGATAAGATGCTCAAAGGTTGCGGAAGAGAGCTTGAGGTCTTTATTGAAAATATGTCCCTGATGGAAGGCAAACTCGGTCCGATGCTCATGCAATTCCCTCCGGGATTCAAACCCGATCAATTAGATACCCTGAAGGAGTTCATATCCATTTTGCCGAAAGGATACCGTTACGCTGTTGAGGTGAGAAATAAAAAATGGCTGGAAGAAAAATTTTATAATTTGCTCAGGGATCATGGAATTGCATTGGTCAGGATAGACAATCCATTGATGCCAAAGATAGATACTTTGACTGCTGATTTTACATACATAAGATGGGAAGGAGATAGGAAAACAATAAAAGGAAAGCTCGGAAAGGTGGAAAAGGATAGAAGCAGCGAAATAAGAGATTGGTCAGGCCAGATTAAAAGACTGATGGAAGAATCTATTGAGGTTTTCGGATATTTCAGTAAATATTACTCAGGTTTCCCGCCTGGAGACGTGAAAATGATGCTGGATTCTTTACAGGCCACACAGAGTCGGAATTAAAACAGCGTCCTGAGTTCCCACAGCAGCTTTGGATTTTTCTTAAATAAAACAAGCAATAATTTTGATAGTTCCATTGTGCTGGCATCCACTCCGTTGAGAGAATGCGCAAGCTGATTTAACTTCTCATCCGTGAGTTTAACTAGCAC
>CABMIA010000031.1 GCA_902386085.1 uncultured archaeon | reverse complement strand
GAGACCGTTGGACTTGGGCCTGCATTTATTTCATCCACTGTAGGCTATTCAATTTTCTCCTCCTTTTTCGGGTGGGGTCATGTCTTTACAACACCGGGTTTTAATTTCACCGACCCTAAAGAACTTGTATTTTATGGGATTCTCGGGATATTATGCGCTGTAACTGCGATATTGTTTGTGATAATTTTCTACGGATTGCGCGATAAGGTGTTCAAACCCCTTAAAATCAAATCGCATTTTAAACCCGCTATCGGAGGACTGGTAGTAGGAATCATAGCAATCCTTTTCCCTGAGGTCCTGGGAACAGGTTATGGCTGGACCCAGATAGCTATTAACGGCGATATTGTTAAGATGTCGATAATTCTTATGATGGTTCTTGTCCTGGCAAAAATCCTCGCAACCTCGTTTACCATCAGTTCAGGAGGCAGCGGTGGTGTGTTCGCGCCATCACTTGTTATCGGGGCCATGGTAGGTGGGGCATTCGGGCAGATAATGGCTCTCGTATTTCCGACTACAGTAACCCAGCCAGGATCTTACGCTCTTGTGGGGATGGGTGCGCTGCTTGCAGGTGCTGCAAAGGTCCCGATTGCAGCTATTGTAATGGTTTCCGAGATGGCAGGAAACCATAATTTACTTGCTCCCATGATGGTTGCGTCAACTATTTCATACGTTCTTGCCGGCAAATGGACGATATACGAAAAAAAGGTAGAAAACCGCGCATCATCACCTGCCCACAGGCGTGAGATGACTGTGGATATACTTGAGAGCGCACTGGTGAAGGATGCAATGACTGCAAGCGTTGTAACTGTCAGCCCCAAGTTGAGCGTCCAGGGTGTCCTCGATCTAATCCACAAATACGGCTATTCAGGATTTCCTGTTGTGGACGATAAAAAACTGGTCGGGATAATAACTTTTGAGGATGCCGAGAAAGTAGCTCCTGATAAAAGAGATTCAACTCCTGTAAAAGATGTGATGACAAAGGATCTGATAGTAGCCACGACTGATGATTCACTTGAAGATGCCCTTACGAAACTTCTGGACAGAAGGGTGGGCAGGCTGCCAGTAGTAGATGATAGTGATCCAACAAAGCTTGTAGGGCTTTTGACTAAATATGATATCATAAGGGCTCATGCCAAATTAAGTTCCGAGAGATAAAATTTCTCTGTCTTGCCAAGATATTCGAATATGTAAAGGGCGCCAGGATCACGGGGCTGGCGCCGGCAAATAGTACGGTTACGCTTTCAAATACGATCAAAACCAATATCGGAAGAAAAATCCAGTATTCACAGACAACTACATCGGATGGGACGTATGCTTTTACAGTCACCTATTCGACGCTCGGCCCTATACCCGGAGAAACGCAGTTCGATACAAAACCTGAAGGTCCGTACATTGTGACTGCGGGCAATTCCTCAAAGCGAATCGATGCCGGTGAAAAGGATGTACTTGAAGGCAATACTGTAAGCCTTGATCTGGTATAGTCCTGCGCAAAAAGTGTTAAATAGCAAACAGGAAATATAGCCAGCGTCCGTTTTCTCTTCATAGATATCCAGTGACGAGATAGCCAAGCCCGGTATGGCTCAGGGTTGCTAACCCTGTGTTCCCACAAGGAACTCGGGGGTTCAAGTCCCCCTCTCGTCGCTTTGCTTTTCAAAAAATATCATCCAGATCGACAGCAGCAAACCCTTCTTTGATCAATCTTTTTTTGTTCTCGATCTTCTTTGCTGCAATGCCAAACAGGCTTTTTCGTGATTCGTTATTCCACTGCACAAAAGCCGCCTTTTCTTTGAGCCCGTCTATTATTTTCCGGGCCTCTCTTTCAGGTACATTCTTCCATTTGCACTCAACGAACAGGATTTGTTTTGTGGTTTCGTTTACGGCCACAAGGTCTATTTCCCTGTCTTTATGCCACCACTTCCCGATTTTTGAGAGCGGAAATGGATTGAAAATTAGTCTTTTTGCAGTAAGTTCCCTGATGAGGCCCTCATACATATAACCGCTATATCGGGAAAAATCTTCTTTTATAAGCTCCAGAACTTCTCCTGTCCTGTTAGCCTCCAGGTCGATCCTGTTCGGATATATGTACCTGTAGTAGAAATTAAAATACGGGTCTGAAATAAAATAAAGGCGCTTCCTGAATTTTGTTGATGCTGTTACAGGGATTTCTTCTTTCAGTATATGCAGGCGGGTAAGCACATCCAGGTATTTGGATACCATGCCCCTGTCAAGACCCGTAAAATTGCAGATCTCCCCAAGTGTATTGCAGCCGAGGGCAATAGCCTTGAAAATCAGCATATAGTTTTTAGGTTCCCTGAATTCCTCACTTAAAAGGAACTCCGCATCTCTGTAAAGATACGACCCCTTTTTCAGGACGTTGTTCAGGATGTTTTCCCAGAAGGACATCCTGGCATCGAATTTAAGGATATATTCAGGTATCCCTCCTGTGACGAACCAGGTTTTCACAAGTTCTTCATTTGAATAAGGCAGAAATTCCTTCAGGTGGATAATGTCAAGCCGCTGGACCTGCCACTGGCCTGTTCTTCTTCCATAAAGCGGGCTTTTGTATCCGAGAACCTCAGTTTCCATGATGCTCATGGCAGACCCAAGTAAGATGAGCATGACATTTTCTTGTTTCATAGCAGTATCCCATATTTTTTGAAAAATGGATGGCGTGGCTTTGTTGTTTTGTATAAGGAAAGGAAATTCGTCTATAATTATTATGACCTTTTCTTTTCTTGCCGTGAGGGTTTTATGCCTGAAAAGCGATTCGAACAGCGACTGCCAGTCCGGGTATTCGATTTTTCCAAAGTTTTCATCGTGTATTGTTTTTCCTGCCGTAACGGAAAACTGCTTTATGTTCTGCCTGTCTCCTTCAGTGGATGCAAGAAAGTAAATACCCTCTTTTTCTTCTAAAAATCTCAGCATTAGCTCTGTTTTTCCCACTCTCCTTCTGCCGTAAATGATAATGAGTTCCGGGGAATCTGATTTGTACCTGTCTTCAAGGAAGGTTAATTCTTCTTCCCGGTTAACAAATTTTTGTTGAGACATAAGTAGTATACTTAGGTATCAACTAATTTAAAGATTATTGCTGAACCCGGATATGCCGGGTCCGGTATGGCGCAGGGTTGCTAACCCTGTGTTCCCACAAGGAATTCGGGGGTTCAAGTTCCACTTTTCTCGCTTATTTTCTGACGACATTGATAAAAAATTTACTAAAGACAATATCGATACTGAAAGATGTAAATAGATATATTAATATAAATGGCCTATTAATAGACGTTAACTGGTACTAAAAAGGCATCTTATAAGTCTAAAAAGTGATTGATAATACAGGGCGTGTTCGCATAGATGATTTGAAAAATGCAAGAGAAGTTCTCGAAGCTCTTGGTCTTAAATCAACGGCCGAAATCGTTGAAGACATGGAAAAGGATGTAGAGAGTCGCAAGGGTATTTCATGGTCTAAAATGCAGGCGTTCCTCGATACTCTTGAGAATGAAGCTGAAAAACATAGTAAGACTTGTAAGGATACATTTGAAACAATGGAAAAAATTTTGATGACAGCACTTGGTGATTCTAAAGCTACACGGGCTGAGTTTCAAAAAAGGGCACTTAATGCTCCTGCAGTTAACCACCACATTGATGTATTAGAT
Source organism: uncultured archaeon (assembly GCA_902386085.1). Classification (GTDB taxonomy): domain Archaea; phylum Halobacteriota; class Methanosarcinia; order Methanosarcinales; family Methanoperedenaceae; genus Methanoperedens. The sequence goes on along the minus strand of CABMIA010000031.1, from coordinate 14,486 downwards.
GGAAGTCTATCTACAATACATGGTCAAATACAGAACACGGCTCGGTCTAAGTATACTAAAAGTATTCCGTTGCTCTTAATGTTCGGTCATATAGTACGTTGGCAGGTTCTTGAGGATTTTGCCAAAGAATGGGTTGGTTATTGGGGAAAAGGTCTAAATGAGGATTTAATAAAAACTGGAAGTGAACTTTTACTTACTATCAAGTATGGAATCAAAACACCAAAAGGATTAAAGGCGGATACTAAACTATACCGAAATGCAATCGCTCATGGTCATTTTAAATTCGTGGATGAACATCATGTTAAATTTTGGACTCGGTACAAAGGAAAGAAGCAAGAAATTGCTCTACTAACTTCAGGTGATCTTCTGGAGCTTTACAGAATGACTGAGATTCGACTTCGAACTATGGAAGCTATAGCACGTGTTCTCAGAGCTTGGGGGCGGCATACATCTTAGGCTACTCTGTATTGAAAAAATAATTGTTGTAGAGTATATCAATAGTTTTAGTAAGACATTACTCTGATTTCAGTCCTAAAGTATTGAAAGAGATTTAGGATAAGCGGATTTAAGATATTTCATACAAATTATAAATAGCTGATAATTTTTTTATTTTCGTAAACTCTTTATACTCTAATAGCATTATAAAAAGTGTAGTGGTGAATTAAATGTGATTCGAAATATAATTTTCATATCTTTGTTTATTCTTTCTATTGCTTCAATTGCAAATGCTTCGACTTTAATTTTGGAGCCGATTGAAGACACGTATGTTGATTCGCAAAATCCCTACGATAATTATGTTGGCAGTTCTTATTTAGAATCGGGGGTAACTTTATACAATCCAAGCATATATTGGACGATACCGAATGAAACAAAAATAACTCTCTTAAAATTCGATTTATCGGTACTTCCTCAAAACGCAGTAATAAACTCGGCAACACTTCAATTATATGCTCTATATGTTGGTTCGAACACCCCACACATAGCTGCTTTTGAATATCCTAATAGTTCATGGAATCCACTCAGTGTTACATGGTTATCTTTTTCAAATGAATCTTCAAATCTGTTAGAAGAGATAGCAACGCCATTTGATGATAGTGCTTATTCTTGGAATATCACTCAAGCTGTGCATAATCATTCTCAACAGTTAATTACAATCTTGCTAAAATCAACTAGGCAGAATGCTGGATACGAATCGGCATCATTTTATTCTAAAAATTCATATGATACATCAAAACACCCAAAGTTATCAATAAATTATTCTTTCATAGTAACTCCAACACCTACACCTACAATAGCACCAACGCCCACTCTTATAGCCACCCCAACACCATTGATAACTCCTCTTCCAACGCCTACTTCTACCCCACTCTCTACGACACCACCGATAACAAGCAACGGAAGTGTTGTGAGAAGAATTTCACCTTCTGTAATCCAGCATAGCAGCCACTTCAACATAACTCTGACTCCTTTCCCACAAACAATTTTTGACTCACCCGGGTATCAAGTTATTGAGATAATACCCATGGGTTTCAGTTTTATTGGTACTTCGGCTGGTTATGAATATCAAAACAATGTTTACACTTTTACCCAAATGAGCAGTAATCCAATCATTTACACATTGATAGCACCATCCACCGAAGGAAACTATACAATAAGTGGAACGTTTAAAGATGATCTTCAAAATACAGGTATTGTAACTGGGGCAACAACTATTAAGGTTGGAGCAAGTCTGGTATCCAGCTATGATGTCAATGGTAATGGCAGAATCGACAAGGATGAAGCGATTCAAGCTGTGATGGATTATTTTAGAGGTGGAATAACACGACAGGAGGCTATAGAAATTGTGACTGCATACTTTAGTGGATAGATCAATCACAAGAAATAAAATATTTTAAGGTATCCTCTATTTGAAAAGACCCCAACCTTTTAAAAAGTGAGGATGGTCTGTTAATTCTAAAATTCAAATATATAATTTTAATAATTATTTTTCTCCTGACTTTGTAACCAATTCTACATGCAACGATTCTATCTCTGGTATTGTAATTCCGTTTCCGAGAACCGCTGTATACGATTTGAGTCCTTTCACTTCACCCCATATATCAATAAGATCATTTTCTAAAAGCCTGCTTCCTTTGTAATTAACCCATATTACTTCTTCTAAATAACCTCCATATGATTCTTTTTTCGTAGCGACACGCAAAGCATACTTGCCATTACTAATTTCATTTACTTGGAGAATTCTGCCTCTATAATAAACAATCTTTCCAATATAATTTTCATTGTTTCTCATTAAGTCATCATAAGAAATGTTTAAGGCCTTGCTTTTAGTTTCTTCAATAGATATTTGTGTCTGAGCAAGCTTCTGCTGTGTTGGACTTGGTTTTGGAGATGGAAATACCAAAGCCAATAGAATCAGAAATATCCAAAAATATCCAAATATAGCTATTGCCATCTTCCATTTTTTGCCACTTCGAAATCCTGGAATTCCCATTTTTCCTAACTTGCCCGTGATTCCCTTCCTTTCAACTTCTGGTTTAATTGAACTCAGATTGTTTCCGCACTTAAAACAGAAACTTGCATCGTCTGGATTTTGAGTACCACATTTAATGCAATACATTCATAATCACCCTATTCCCTCAAAGCCATAATCCCACTAATTAGCAATAATACAAAGGGTAATAGATAAGCCAAGCTTATAGAAATAAGACCCCCAAAAGCACTGATAATCATTAGCCGCCCTGCCCTTTTTGTCTTTGATTTCACGGATACTGCTCCAACAATCCCGATTATTGAGAAGATTATTGCAGCAAATCCAAGCCCGACAACATCAGAAGCTCCAGATGCCCCGAAAGCACCAGCTAACCCACCAATACCTATTGCAAATAATGCTCCAAAGAATCCAAATATTCCACCAAGCAAACCCAATACCAATTCTATAGTTCTCGATTTTTCATTTTTTGGTTCTTCACCCTGATTAGTACCACACTTTGAACAGAAAGCTGCACCATCTGGCAACTCTTGACCACACTTTTTACAATACATCATACTGCAATTACTTTGATAAGACTGATACTTTATAAATATTCCTAAAAAATAAAAAGAGAGTTTAAAGCTCTATAATCCCTCCTCACATGCTTCAATTACCCATTATCCTTAACCAAACTGCGAGGGAATTATTGTAAACACTTAATAAAAATATAGCTGTCTTTTCGCAATGTATGGTAAGTTTTTCCTAAATTCTCTAAAAATCAAATATTGACCGCAGTATCAGCAGCAGGTTTCTCTTCTTCCCAATCCTGCGGGTGGTTACGGGAACCGCTCTTACCATAGGGGATGTAATCCACGACCGTGAAACCCTGCTTTACAAGCCTGTTGCTTCCCTTACTCCCATGAGCATCTGGAATTCAAGCCTCTTCTGATGGGCTTTATTCGCCTCTTGGCCTCGTTTATCAACAACTCGTCATGGGTTGGGACAGTGAAATACGGGCTTTTGTAGAAAAGATAGCCCTTGAGTTTTGAGAAGTTGATCGTTATGTCGCTCTGGCTTTTGTACGCGATGTCGCTTTTCTCGCTGTATGCGCCCTTGACAAGCCGAATGATGCCTCCTGCCAGGGCTATTCTCTTCACGTCGCTCTCGCTTCTCTTGAGGTTCGACTGTATGACAATGCCCGCGTTCCTGTATTTTTTTTAGGTCTATCCAGACAAGGGGCTTCTTTAATGCGGCGCTGCTTACGATCTTTTCCACATTGTTCTCTGAGCAGTTAAGGCAAATAGCAAGAGTTAAATAGATTTGAAAAGAGAGGTATGTGTGGCGAAAATGAAACTTCTAACCGTAAACCATAAGCTACGGGATATTATAGTTTATTTTACTTATAAAACTCGATATCTGACTGAAATTAGACTTGTAAAAATGATCTATTTAGCCGAGCTATGTGCAATAGAAAGGCTGGGAAAAAGGCTGACTGATATAGAATTTAAGAGTTACTTTTACGGTCCTTACAGTGATGAGATTGCTACCACAGGGCAGGCGATATCAGGCGAAGATATCGTGATGGAATATAAAGAAACAAATAAAGGCCTGTATGCTACTTTCTTCAAAACAACAAAAGACAAAACCTGTGTAGAACATTTGAATGATGAGGAATTCGAGGTGCTTGAACAGGTTGCCAGGGATTGGGGTTTCAAACCTACTAAAAGTATCGTTATGGCAACCAAAGAATCAGAACCGTACAAGGAGACGGAATTTGGAGATATGATAGATCTGGACAAATATAAGAAGGACATGGATTCAACTTATCGCAACGAAAAGCTCTTAACTTCCGTGAAGCAAAGCATGCTTGAAGTTCAACAAGGCAAAGGAGTGTTGTGCGCTACCGCCGAAGATATTGATTCTTATCTCGATTCTTTGTAAGTAGATAGAAAGCATGACTTACAAAGCATTTTTCACGCCTACTTTCGAGAAACAACTTAAACAAGCAAAGAAAAAGGACAAGACACTCTCAGATAGGCTAAAGAAATCAATAAAAAAGGTATGTGAAAATCACGAGGCCGGAAAACCGCTTAAGCATGATTTGAAAGGAACACGAAGAATTCATTTAAACCCATTTGTGCTCGTATATTCTATTGAAGGGGAAACGGTTGCATTTCATTATTACGAACATCACGATAAGGCATATTGATATTAAAACCCGATACAAATCCTCTAATCGCTTATTTTAGATTGCAAAATAATTAAATATTTTGCCGGTCTTTCGAAAGTCCCTAAAAATCAAACACCGACCTCAGCACCGGCAGCAGGTTTCTCTTTCATCCCTTATCCTGCGAGTGGTGTACGGGAACCGCTCTTCCCATAATGGATGTAATCCACAACCGTGAAACCCTGCTTTACAAAGCCTGCTTCTTTCCTTACTCCCATGAGCTTCTGGAATTCAAGCCTTTTTTGAGGGTTTGTCCGCCTTTGTCGCCGCTATGCTGTCGAGTTTAATAATTATAATCATCTTTCGCTAAGATAATGGGTTAAAATGGAAATATCACTTACTAATTTTCATAACTCGAAGAACGTTGCCCGTCAGCGTTGTATTGGGAAAATTAAAAGTAAACACAACGAACCCATAAGAACCCACAATGCCTTAGTTCGTGAGTCCATACTGGGTCGTTGTTGCTTTTGTTCCAATTGCTATTGATTGTTCAGATATAGCTCGGTACGAATATGATTATGAAATACACAACCATCGTAGCCAGTCCGAGCGGAACACAGAGTCTTGCCCATTCCTTGCTTGTGATCCCGAGTTTCCCTGCCGAGATGATGTTCGGTATATTCCCGGGTATCAGCATGCCGCCTGCGATCAAAAGCCCCATGAGAGCTGCCTCGATCTGCAGCTGTGAAAGTGAAGGCCCGATCTCTGCTGCCGTCAGTGTGGCGTTATCAAGGATAGCTGAGACCATATTGACCCAGTAGAGGGCTTCGGAAGGTACCTGCGTGAAGTACTGGATGATCAGCGGCTTGAACCCGTCGCCAAGGAATACAAGAGCCATTATGAACACGTAGACCTTGACTGCCCTCATAATGACATCCTTCAACGTCTCTTTGTAGTCCTCACCTTTCAATCCCTGGTCTTTTGTATCTGCCTTACCAAGGAAGAACATCCCGACTATGCCGTACGCAATAATGCCCGGGATGATGTATTTGCCAAGAAGCACTATCAAATAATCGAATCCTGCATGGTACGGCTCACCTGAAAGTTTAGAAATCGCGATTGTTGAGAGCGGCTCTCCGAGAGGGGTGAGCGCTGCTCCAAGCCCGATCGAAAAACATGCGATGACCACGAGATCTATCTTCGATTTCCTTGAAAGGGGCATGGCATTTGCCATCTCGACAAGGATAATGGCAGCAAGAATAGCAGAGATAACGCTTGAAATCAGGCCGAGGACTGCAATGAGAATGAAAGCCATGACTTTAAGTGAGAGTTTTTCAGTCATTGTCCGGATACCGCGATGGATCGGTTCATGCCACATGTATATGATCAATCCGACAACAAGCACTATTTGAACGATCCCGATTGGGATCCCGTAGACATCGGCAATCCTGAGAGGAGCAGTTAATCCTTCTTTAATTATATCCAGGCTCCATCCAGTGTGTATAGGTACTCCATTGAACTCAAGACCGGTAACAAAACCCGCAATTGTCAGTGCTGCTACCCCGCATATAAACAGGAACACTTCCAGGTTTTGTTCAATAATTTTTATTTTAAAAGGTCCGATCAATACCACAAGGAATATTATGAAAAGTCCTATTGTAATTCCTAAATCAAGTGCCATTATGCTGTTTCCTCCTATGCTTGTTCATCCCAGACCACCAAAGCCTGGAAAAACTTTCTCTAATTAACATGTTCTCGTTTATAATTTGTGGTTTTAATCAATCTATCATAATTAAAAATTTTCATTATTATTAATTTTCAAATACTTTTATATTTATAGAAATAGTATTAAATCATAAGGAGGAGAGGCACCAATGGACATATTTGAAGTATTATCCGCTATATCAAAGAGAAAGAAAGCATTCATGCATAGCGGTATAGATGAATCCGAAGCCCTGTCGAAAGCAGAGCTTGTCGTATCTAACGAATATCACATACCGCTTTTTGATATCAAGAAGTTAGTCCGGGCATAAATAAATGTAGCGAAATTCACAATATAAGGGTCAAATGAGACTTGACTCTTACCTTGTAGAGATCGGAAATCTCGGTTCCCGCGGCCGGGCAAAAAGGGCCATTATAGACGGGCATGTGAAAGTAAACGGCAAAGTAATTGCCAAACCCTCGTATGATGTGGAGTATTCCGATGGGGTTGAAGTAACTGAAGGTCTTGACAAACCTGCTGGCTACTGGAAACTCAAAGATATTCAGGAAAAGACAAATCTTATAAAAGACAGGGACAGGGTGCTGGATATCGGTTCAAGCGCAGGAGGTTTTCTCATGTTCGCCTCCGAAATAGCAACCAGTGTTCACGGTATCGAATTCAGCCGCGAATTTCGCTCTGAGCTTGGAAAAATCGGACATGAACACCCAAACGTGACCGTGGAATTCGATGATGTATTCACCATGCATGTGGAAGGGGAATATGATGTTTTGCTCATGGATATTACGGTAAGCCCTTTATCTTCGATAACAGCCCTTGAACATGTGCTCCCTGCTCTGAAAAGCGGAGGTATGCTGCTCCAGGTTCTTAAATTGCCCCGGAAAAGGGATATGGAGCCGATCATCGCGGAACTTGAATCGCTTGGGCTTGAAATCCTTGATGTACTTGAGCCTGAGAAAAAAGAAGTGTATATCATCGCAAGGAAGTTGTAATGGAACAGTTGGATTTTGACCTTGAACGCGTGTTAAGGATCATAAAAGAAAGGAACTGCAAAAAGGTAGGGCTCCAGTTCCCTGAAGGTTTAAAGAGGCAGGCGATCAGCATTGCATCCGGGATCGAAGATAAAACCCGGGCATGTGTAATTATTTCAGGCGACCCTTGTTTTGGCGCCTGCGATATTGATACCGATCTGGCAGGCAAGGTTGATGTGCTTTTTCACTTCGGCCATGCAGGAATGGGAGAATACGGAAATGTGGTTTTCATAGAAGCGCGCTCGAACATCGATGTCGTGCCTGCTGTCAAGACCGCCCTCCCTTTGCTAAAAGCCGACAAGATCGGCCTGATAACTACAGTCCAGCATGTTCATAAACTGGATGATGCCTGCCGGATTCTTAAACAGCATGGAAAAAATTGCGTTATTGCAAAAGGCGATTCAAGAACAGTTTATCCTGGCCAAGTCCTGGGATGCAATTTCACGGCTGCGCGGGTTAAGTGTGAGGAGTACCTTTATATCGGAAGCGGCTTTTTCCACCCGCTTGGGGTTGCGATCGCTACCGGAAAAAGAGTGATTGCGTCTGATCCTTACTTGAACCAGGCAGTCGAAGTTGAGCCTGAAAAGTTCCTGCGGAAGCGCGGCGGGTATATTGCGAAAGCGATGGAAGGAAAGGTTTTCGGGATCATCGTTTCCACGAAAAGCGGGCAGAACAGAATGGCGCTTGCCGTGAAGCTCAAAGAAATCGCGGAAAAGCACGGGAAAAAGGGCCTCATTATCCTGATGGATCTTGTCACGCCTGAACAGTTGCTGGCGTTCAAGGCAGATGCGTATGTGAACACTGCCTGCCCGAGGATAACTATCGATGATGCTGACAGATTCCACGCGCCGGTCCTGACGCCGCAGGAGTTTAAGGTCGTGATGGGAGAGCGGGAATGGGAAAAGATGGAAATGGATGAGATACTTGGGGAGAAATAAGGATGAAATTACGAGAAAGACAATAGGTAAGGAAATAAATAAAACGGATAATTACCCTGAAAGATGTGCAGTTTTTAAAGGCAAATAAGCCCAATATTGCTTGATTCTCTCAGTGAGATATGTTGAATTGATATTTAGCAGTTCACTATGTTTGAAGAATTTATACAATACATATATTGGAGAAACCCATAATACCATAGCCAGCACAGCCGGGGACGGTATCCCGCGCCACCATAATAAAACCAAATCAAGCCCAGTAACACTTATAGAAATTGCAGCTACGATTAAAGCAGAGTATCTGGAAGCAAGATCGAGACCAAAAACCAAATCATATGCCAGAACCGCAAGATAAATCACTGTAAACAAACCCAGGACGTACCAGAATTTTATGGCAATCAACTTTGCAAGCGGTATATCTTTTATCTCGTCGATTGCCTCTATTACAGTTACTTTTTCCATAGCAATACTGTTATACCTCCAAATCCTTAAACATTTTGATGACAAAAAGTAGTCCTGCTCCGACAAATACCACATAAACTCCCAATAACGCATATTCTGAGATGTCGCGCAAAAGGGAAACCGGATAAGATGAACCCAAGCCCAATTTTACAGCGAACCAGCTTACTGCATAAACACCCAGCATAAAGACAGCGATAACTATGGTGTGCTCAATTATGACACAACCATAAACAGAAATTCAACGATCTTCTTTTTAGCCAGGTGGCGAGGCATTACCATTGTTCACTTCTTTTGATTACGGATATTTCCTTTTCATCCTTCTCAAAGAAACATATTAAAGATGTATTCATACGTTCACCAAGAGATATAAGGAAATCGATTACGGGAAAAAACCCATCAGAAACAAGAACCATTAAGTAATATTTATCTCCCTGGAAAATCAAATTTGATGCAAGGGGTTAAAATATGTCTCAAGAAATATCCAATAATAAACTGTACACGCTCATAGTTATTCTTTCGTTGGCTGTAGTCGTAATTGCCGCAGGTCTTTACGCTGTTGCAGGCGGCGGGCCACGATCTTTCGCTCCTTTACAAAAAGAAGAGCATACGCTTTCCATATCGGGCTCGGCCTCCTCTTTAATAGTGCCGGATACTGCGTCCGTAAGCATCGGCGTCGTCACACAGGCAGCAACGGCAAAAGAAGCTTCGGATAGAAACGCAGCTGCAATGACAGCAGTCATAACTGCGCTGAAGAATCTTGGACTGGAAGATAAGGACATAAAGACTTCTTTTCTATCCATCCAGCCTTTATACAATTATTCAAGGGAAGGCAATGTCCCGACCATTTCCGGTTACTCAGCCACCACAGATATTCAGATAACTACGATGATGATTGGCAAACTTGGCGATATCGTAGACAAATCCATTGCCTCAGGGGCAAACCAGGTCGGAGGCATATCCTTTGTTGTATCCGAAGAAAAACAGAGGGCGCTTCGCGATGAACTCCTGGCAAACGCAGTGATAGATGCCAGAGAAAAAGCAAACAAGCTTGCAGACAGCCTGAAGGTCAGGATAACCGGGGTGAAGACGTCTTCAATAAGCGAGGGCGCAGCCCCTCCACAGTTCCCACTGCAGGCCCAGGCAATGGAAAAAACCGGTGTACCGATCCAGCCCGGGGAGTTTAAAGTAACACTTTCAGTCCAGGTTACGTATATAATTGATTAGAAAAAAAAGAAAAAAAGTTTATGCAAATGGATGTTTAGCTGAATCCTTTCTGGCAAGGGCCTCCTGTACAGAAGGTTCTCTCTCTATCGCTCTTTTTATTGCAAGCTTTGTAGCCTCATAATTGTAGTCGTATATTTTCTGTTTATCTTTTGCATCCCAGTGGATGAATACTGAAACTATGAGCAATAAATCCTCAGCATCATTTTTATCTATTACTCCATCCTCGACACTGTCCATAACAGCCTTGGCTATTGCAGCCTGCGCAGGTCCGAACATGAGCACGGCCTGGTCTGCATTTCTTATTGTCACCTTGTTTATTATCAGCGTAGATGGCTTAGGCTGTAAATTCGGTTCAAGAACAGCAAGAAGAGGCGTGTGACCTTCCCTTGGCATTGCAAGCGAGTTCATGAACGCAGTTTCTACTGCACCCCCTTTTGTCCCTATCACAAGATCAATATGCGCTATCTCATTACCCTCGCCTACGAGGGCTTCGCCGATTATGCTTTTCACGATGTGTACCATTAAATCACCCATCGCACTTATACACATGGCTATTTATCTGTTTCGACGATAAAAGTAGAAAAGTATATTAAATATAAAAGTGTAATAGTACCTAATGACTACCACCATTAAAGTCTCTAACGAAACCAAGCAGCGTCTTGATATGCTTCAGGCAAAGATGACCCTGACTTTTGGCACGAAAAAGACCCTTACTGAACTGGTAGATACTATAACGCGGATTGCCCTGAGGCATGAAAATGAACTTTTAGAACCTGAAAAATTACCCCCTCTTGAAAAAGACCCTGCCATGAAACCACCCGTTGACTGGGGTGTCAGGACAGATGCGAGCAAAGTCGATGAATATATCTACACCGAGGACTAAATGTCTCTGTTCGTTGATACGGGGGCATTTCTGGCTTACAGGAATATAAAAGACAGATATCATAATATAGCGAGTCAATTATTCATAGACGCACTGCATGGGAAATACGGACAGATGTACACTTCGGATTATATCTATGACGAATCTCTTACTCTTGCTCTCGCCAGAACGAACAGTATAGCCGTTGCAATGGATATTGCAGAAGTGATACAGTCTCCCAGGATCAAAATGGTTTTTGCTGACGGCGGTCTCTTAAAAAAATCAACTAAAACATTTAAACAGTATTATGCCAGGAAATTGAGTTTCACTGACGCTGTATCTATTGAAATCATCAATGAGTTAAAAATAGAAAATTACTTCGGTTTTGATGGTCATTTCAATGGAATCGTCCAAAAGATATGTTAGCCTGAGATATTGTACCCTGAATTTATTCGCAGTAATTAGGTTTATATACGACAATGTAATAACGATGAAAATGAGGTAAAAATTATGGTAGTGATAGAGGGATACGATCTTCCTGATGATCTGTATTATACCAAAGACCACACATGGGCACGCGTAGAAGAGAATGGAACTGTAACCGTGGGAATGGACGCCTACGGCGCGAAAGCTGCTGGTAACATAGAGTTCATAGATCTTCCTATGGAAGATGATGAATTTGAAAGCAGTGAGGCTTTCGGCTCGCTTGAATCCGCAAAATGGGTCGGCGGTCTTCTTATGCCTGTGGGAGGAACCGTGATCGAGGTCAATGAGAGTATCGAAGACGAACTGGGCCTCCTGGCAAAGGATCCCTATGGAGAGGGCTGGTTAATAAAAGTCAAACCTGATAATCTCAAAGAGGACATCAAAACTCTAATCCATGGGCCTGATGTGGGGCCATGGCTTAAGAAAGAGATCGAGACCAGGAAGAAAAAATAACTACCAGTTCTCATCTTCAGCAAACTCGTAATCAATTACTTCGAGACTGATTGGTTCCCCTTTGTTATTATAGCATGTCCAGCTTGACATATCATAGGGCGCTCCCACAATGATATGATAATTCCCCTTCCGATCAAAGAGCTCAAGGTCTTCCGTTGAAGGCCTGCGGTTTGCCGATGGGTGACTGTGCACCGTCCCGACGGTGTGAATGTTGGGAAGCATGAACAACTGCATAACAGCGCTCTCTTCGCTTGACTCTGTGCCGGGTACGATAACCACTTCGGTTATAACGTCCCTTGTGGCAGAAAGCATACCCGCGAACTCCCTGGGCGCTGAGGATTTGCTTGTCTCAAGTATGAATGATAATGTGTCTTTTGCGATTTTCATAGATATTTCTGCAGCGTCAATAACCTTAATTGTTACTTTATGGCCTGTATATGAGAAGAAATTTTCTTATCAGCAAGATGGCCAAGGTTAAGTTGTTCCAGCAAATTTAAAATATCCTTTTCATCCGGAGGGTAAAGAACTGCTGGTTCGCAAGCATCTTTTTCGATGCAAATATTCGCTTCGACATTGCCTGGGGAATTATTTCCCGCGGCACCTGGTTTTACGATTTCCGCATTGACCTTTAGCTTTTCCATTGCAGACGCCGCTTCAGAGCGCAAGGCGCTATTGGGATCGTAATGAAGTAAATCCTGCAGAATATCACTTGTATCTGCCACGATTTTCGGATCCCTGTCGGCAATTTTATTTATCAACCTGCAAGCGTATATCCTTTCATCGATATTTAGCCCGCCGAGAGCCCGTATCAGTTCTTTAGAGCGGCCGAAGAAAAACTCAGGTCGCGTAATTGCCAGGAAGGCGAGTATGAAATAAGCTTTCTCCCTGACCATCCAGCTTGCATTCCCAAGACACGGAAACAATTCAGACACAGCAATGCCCATCTTCTCCGGATATTTTTGACATAATTTGAGCAGAATTTCCAGGGTATCCAGTATCCGATCCTGGCAGGAATCTTTTTTTCCTCTTTTCATGCAACCCACAATCGCATCCAGAGAATTAGCTACCAATCCAAGATCCTTTTCAACCACCATATTTAAAGCCGAAATAGCCGAACTGCTGGCTTTTATATCATCTTTCTCTATAAGAATAATGAGTGTTGCCATGGTTTCCGGTATAACGGATGGCTGTTCATCGAGCAGTTCTGCAAGGGACGCAAAGTCAGTTTCACTGGCCTGGCCGTTTTTTATTTTTTTGAGGATACTTTGTATCTTTTTTTGTGGATTGTTAAACCATGTCATATTTCTATCTTTGGCGGATAAGAGCCTTTGAATAACGCGCGCCATCTCCTAAGGGTGGGAATAAAATTTATAAAAAATCCCTAACATATATGCGAGAAATGAAAAAATTATAAGTAGGGCTATAATCGCCAACCATGAGCCATTTGGATTGATTCTATTAAGCTTTTCCTTCCCTTTTATGTACCAGGCATCACGGACCTGTACACCGCTATCCGGCTGATACCTGAAAGGTTCTGTATAGCATGAAAATTTCTCTGGCATCTCTCTGGGGCATTTTAATTGCCCGCAGGTAAAATGGCGTTTGCACGCGGTATTGTGGATCGGATTGATATAGAGGTTCCTTTCCCTTATGAAAACCGGATGGTTCCGCGACGGATACATCAACATCAGCCTCCTGTAAACTATTGAACTTAGATTATCATAGCCATTAAATCTAACAGCTACGAAAAGCAATTTCTTCTTCGACCTTAATATGAAACAATAATTTCATCATATATAAGATATTCCATATATATGATGCACATAATTTTAAGCAAACATGAGAGTTCCTGAAGATCACTGCATAACAGCATATCATACGCAGAAAACGTGCCACCATTAATATTTAAAATAAGAAACCCTTTTGGATAAATAAAAAAACTGAAAGGGTTTTGATGATCAAGAGTCTGAAGGATATCCCACGGATTGGAGAAAAAACCGCCCAGCGTCTTATCGAGCGCTTCGGTTCGGAAAAGCAGGCGCTCGATGCGATATTAAATGGAGATGTAGCTTCCATAAGCGGGATAGAAGGCCTGACAGAAAAATCGGCCATATCACTGATACTTGAGGCGCTTGCGTTAAACGAAGGCGCCGGGGTAAGGGATTTTCTAAAAACAGATGAAGCTTTTGAAATATATGAACGGATCAAATCGCTGATTTCAGATTTCGCCCATACTGACTATGCGAAAAAGAAAATGCACCTGTATTTCCCATATCCTTCACATAAAAAAGAGCGGATAACCGGGCTGCAAAAAGAGATACAGGGCGCCATAGAGATATGCGGAAAACTTTCGGAAGATGAAATTGAAGGATATTTATCCGGGGTAAAATCCTTAAGAACAAATTTCAATATCCCCGTGATCAGGGACAGGGTTATAATTACAGCCACGCCTGAAGAATTTGAGGCCGCAAAGTATTTTCCGGTTTCGGTTCAACTGGTTTCTGATGCCAGGGAAGTTGTGGATGTAGCCAGGGGATATTCTCATGTCATCCTAGGCACAGGCTTTGCAGGAATAGATCTTCCTGAGGACATTGATGTCGATTTCATGGACATCAGGAAAGCAGAGACATGGCAGGTGGCTCCTGAGAAAGAACTTCTGTTCTTTGCCAGGAATCT
>CABMIA010000030.1 GCA_902386085.1 uncultured archaeon | reverse complement strand
GTTAAGGTCGTGTCTGCATATCATAACGTCTCTGCAAAGAAACTTGCAAATCCGAATCTTATTCTTGATTATGATGTTGTCGTATGCAGCGATGATGAGAGTGCAAAAAGGACAGTTATGGATTTGACACGGGAGATAAAGGATCTCCATCCCCTTGATGGCGGAGGGCTCACGTATTCATACATGTCTGAATCCCTTACCCCGTTCCTTATCAATATTGCAATCAGGAACAAGCTATCTGACCTTGGCGTTAAATTCGTATGATCCGGGTTTATAATAAACTTCTGGATACCCTGGGACATAAAGACTGGTGGCCTGCCAGGACTCCTTTTGAAGTCGTTGTGGGGACGATACTTACCCAGCAGACAAAATGGGAGAACGTTGAGAAGGCGATAGTGACCCTGAGGGAAAATGGGCTTCTGACACCAGGAGATCTGGCGGTAGCAGATATTTCTAAAATTGAAGGAATGGTCAGGTGCACCGGGTTCTTCAGGCAGAAAGCTAAGAGGTTGAAGGATATCTCGCAGTTTTTTTCTGATAATCCGGAGATTCTTGAAACACCCACGGATGAACTCAGGGAATTGATGCTTTCGCTTAAGGGGATAGGTCATGAGACAGCGGACAGTATCGTATTATATGCTGCGGATAAGCCAAAATTCGTTATCGATGCCTATACAAAGAGGATGTGCAAATGCATGGGGATTGATGGGGATTATATTGAATTGCAATCGCTTTTTGAGAAATCTCTCCCGCTAGATGTGCCCCTGTATAAGGAATTCCATGCTCTTATCGTGGAGTATGGGAAGCAGTTTTGCGGAAAAAAGCGGTGTGATGAGTGTGTTCTGGTGGAAAATATTAATGGACGATTAAACCGTCGAAAGCAAAGTAATGAAGAAACTTGAATGTTTGACCGGAAGAAATCAATGCAGAAATTTAAGCTACTATTATTATCACTGATAACTTTATTTTAATATCATCGTTTGATGATATGTATCACTGATAACTTTAAATACTTATCAGTAATTACTGATATTTAAATATGGACGTATCAGAAAATAACTCTGAACTGTTTGAGATATTGTGCGCAAAACTGGACTTAAGCAATAGCGCCGCAGTTAAAGAAGAACCTGTTCTTAACGATGCATTGAGCCGTATAAGAGTTGATCTGGTCATCGAGGATGGCAATAACAGGTTTCTTGTGGAAGTAAAAACCAGAGCAAATATTGATACGATCGCAAGGTTAGTTCTATTAAAAGAACTTTTCAGGAATCAAAATGCAGATTTGTCCCATATCTTTTTTGTAATTGCAAGCAAAATCTTTACACCAGACATAGAAAAAATCGCAAGCCAGACAAATATAAAATTAGTGACAATACCTCGTAATATTGAACACCCAACACAGAAATATGATAATATTCCAGATAATGTCAAAGTCAGTTCAGAAAAAGCATGGAAAGTAATTACCAGGCTCCTGAAAGAGAAAATGACTTCTATCCGTCAGTTATCAATTATAGAGAAAGTCTCTTATGGATGGGCACATGCCACGGTAAAAAGCCTGATAAACCAGGGGATCACGACAAAAAAAGGAAATTATGTCAGCATCTATGATACCAATAAATTGCTGAATGGTGTTGCATGGGAAAGACCGTTTGAAAATCTATATGCAGGTGAAATCACCATTGGATATCCTGATGCTTTTAAGGCAGCTCAGGAATTGTCCTATATTTTAAAAAATAAAGGAATAAAGTTCGCGTTTACCAGCTACACCTCCGGAGGATTATATACAGGTTATGCTATCCGGCATGATACTGTCTATTTATATCTCGAAAAAAAGGAGATGGATTTCTTCATAAATACTTTTAAAGAACCTGAAAACCAAGGCATCAAAGTACGAATATATATTCCAGATAGAGAGGTCTTCAATGATACAAGAGAAAAAGAGGGAATTAAGGTCGTTTCCCCATCTCAGACATTACTGGATATGGCAGGATTAGGATATAGTGGACGGGATATTACAAAAGCAATGGTAGAAAAATATGCCTTACTATGATCCAAGTCCGCAGATAATTGAAAAGTCTCTAGAAGAACTCGAATTTATTTTAAATTGGATTAGAGTACATGAAGAGCTTGGTAGAAATCCAGTAACTGTACTTGTAGGCGGGTGGGCAGTTGATTCCTATAATCCATGGTATGGTTCTATAGATATCGATCTGGTAACGAACAATAGAACAAAACACAGCCTTATGCATATTTTAAATCGTAAGCGTGACTACGATCATGACCGCATAGGATTTCATACAGTCTATAAACAAACAGATTACGGCCCGATAATCATCGATTTTGCCAGCAGGGATGAACATTATCCATTTGATGGAAGAGTTGAAGAATTAAATTTTGATATCCTAAATAGACAGACGATAATACAAAATGTAAGAAACCATGTCTTTGCAGCAGTTCCGACTCGATCTTTATTGATGTTATTCAAATTAAAGGCTACCTGGGATAGATCGTTAAGGCTAAATTCCGAAACAAGTCCTGATCCAGACTGGGAGCATGGAAAACTCATTAAGGACTACGCTGATATTATTGCGCTCCTTGACCCGTTGCATGGAGGAAATGAGATTGACTTTGATTTTCTTGGAGAAAAGCTCAATGAATTCGACTTTCTTAAAGAATGTTTGAGGATAATACCCGAAAACCGTGATGCTATAGAAAAGTATAACAGAATGGATCAGAGAAGAGTTCGAGAGAGAGTTGAACAATTATTACAATTGACTGAGAGAGGTATCTCTTGAGAAACAGGAGTTATTGTTAAAGACATTTTAAAAGAAAATAGAACCATGCCACATAACAACATCCTCATCCGTGACATCCCCCTGTTAGGCAGCATATCATTTGGGATAATTGACAGGGGAACGAATGTACTACAGGTACGCCCTTACAGCGAATGCCCTCTCTCATGTATATTCTGCTCAACTGACGCAGGCCCGGGGACAAAGCAGAGGATTTCCGAATATATGGTCGATCTCGATCAATTGCTTGCAGCATTTGAATGGGCAGCCTCATATAAAGAAACCAATGAGATCGAAGCTCATATCGACACCGTTGGTGAGCCTGCCATGTATCCGCAACTTGTCGAACTTGTTCATGGCCTGTCACAGAATAGCCACGTAAAAACCGTTTCCATGCAGACGAACGGGACTTTATTCACCGAAAAGCTCCTCGATGAACTTGACGGAGCCGGCCTTTCACGCATCAATATGTCCATTGAAGCGATCGAACCCGGCCTTGCAAAAAAGATAGCCCGGACTGATTCCTATAAGATAGACCGGGTGTTGGAGGCTGCTCTGTACATCACGAACAACACAAATATTGACCTGCTCATTGCGCCCGTATGGCTGCCGGGGATCAATGATGCGGAAATCCCAAAATTAATAGAATTCGCAAAAAGCATTGGAGCCGGAAAAAGATGGCCAGCCCTTGGCATCCAAAAATTCCTGGCGCACAAAAATGGCAGGAGACCTGATATAAAAGCAATGAGCTGGGATGATTTTTATTACAGGCTCCGGAAATGGGAGGAAATATATAAAACAAAGCTTATCCTTGCCCCGCAAGATTTCGGGAGCTTTGAATGCAAAGCCATTCCCCGCATGTTCAAAAGATATGAAAAAGTAAAAGTAAATGTTGTGGGGCCTGGTTGGATGAAAGGTGAAAAGCTTGCCGTGGCGCGTGACAGGGTTATTACCATCGTTGATGCTGATAAGGTCCCATTGGGAAAAGAGGTATCAGTGAGGATTGAAAGGATTGTGGATGGGATTTATATGGCCCGTGAGTTCATAAAATGAAGTTTCCATGTCCATGATATTTAAACAGTGTTCATTGAATAACCTGGATTATGCAAATAAAAAAAATGATAGCACTAATAATTCTGGCCACCAGTTCGATGATTTTATTGGCATTGCCACTCTGGTGGAACTCAGCACAGCCATTCATATACAGTTTGCCGGAAAATATTGAGAAGGAAATTTATTCCCTTAAACAATCCATTGATTTTTTGTTAGGATCAATAAGCCAGTAAACAGGGAATACGGTTTTCACAATCCCGGAGAATTCGAATCAGATACAACAGGCCATAAACGGCCTCCTTTTTCATATAATTCAATCGGGACGTCAAAAGTCCTGGTCAGAATTCCACTTTCCAGGACATCCTCTTTGCGCCCCTGTGCAACTACCCGGCCATTTCGAAGAGCCAGCGCATGCGTTATAACCGGCATGATCTCTTCGATATGATGTGTGACAAAGATCAACGTCGGGCCGCCAGGCATAGTACACATCCTGCGAACGGCATTAAGGAGTTCCTCGCGGGATCGTAGATCAAGCCCTGCGCCCGGTTCATCAAGCACAAGTAAAGCCGGTTCCGGGATCAATGCCCTAGCAAGTATCGTTTTTTGCTGCTCTCCGTTTGAGAGAGTATCGAAAGCGCGATCTGACATCTTTGATAACCCGAAGAAATCCATCAGTTCCGAAGCGCGCTGATGGTCTTCCGCATCCGGGGACTCATAAAGGCCAATACTTGCGAACCTCCCGGAAAGTATGATATCCTTTACAGAGTCCTGGTTGTGGATCATATCGCGTATCTCCGAGCTGCACACGCCTATATGTCTGCGCAGCTCCCGCAGGTCTGTTGTGCCGAATTTTTTACCAAGGACAAAAGCCTCACCCCGGGAAGGCCGGTGGTATCCATTTATAATACTTACCAGACTTGTTTTTCCCGAACCGTTCTGGCCTACTATTGCCCAGTGTTCACCCCGGTTGATACAGAGTGATATGTCCTCAAGGATGACCTTTTTGCTTCGGATGAATGTTACATGATTCAGACTGACCACAGGGCTCATGGCTTACTCATAGGTGTGCAGAGGTATAATTTTATTGCAGCAGGTAAAACCATTTAAAGAAAGAAAAATATGTAAGTGCCAATGGTAAAAGTCGATAAATTCATACATGAGAGCATTGAAAAGATCAAAAAAGATGTAAAGGGCAGGGCTATCATCGCACTATCAGGAGGTGTGGACAGTTCGGTTTGCGCCGTGCTTGCAAACAGGGCAATAGGAAACCTGCTTACGCCGATCTATATTGATACCGGTCTTATGCGAAAGGGAGAGACCGACAGGATAAGGACAATATTTGCTGATATGAACCTCCAGGTGGTAGATGGAAAGACAAATTTCCTGCGGGCACTGAAGGGGCAGACTGACCCTGAAAAGAAAAGAAAAGCGGTGGGTGAGGCCTTCATCAGGGAATTTGAAAGGGAAGCCCGCAAACTCGGGGCAAGATACCTGATACAGGGAACCATATATCCCGACAGGATCGAATCCGAGGGCGGGATAAAAAGCCATCATAACGTTGGCGGCCTTCCATCAGTGATCGATTTTGAAGGTATTGTTGAACCCATCCAGGACCTTTATAAAGATGAGGTCAGGGATGTTGCCAGGGCGCTTGGCCTTCCATCAGAAATCTCAGACCGTATGCCATTTCCAGGCCCTGGGCTGTCGGTCAGGATAATCGGCGAGGTCACGGAAGAAAAACTGGATGTTGTCAGGGAAGCCAATGCCATTGTAGAAGAGGAACTTGTTGGCCAATACAAACCATGGCAGACATTTGCAGCACTCCTTGAAAAAGGGACCGGGGTAAAAGGCGATGTCCGGGTACATGGCTGGATAATCGCAGTGCGTGCCGTGAGTTCAAGAGACGGCATGACCGCAGAGGCCATGGAACTTCCGTGGGAAGTCCTTCGAAAGATAGAATCGCGGATAACAAGCCAGATACCCACAGTTTCGCGGGTGCTTTATGACCTGACGCCAAAGCCTCCGGCAACGATCGAGTTTGAATAAACTTTGTGAATAGTCATGGGCTGTTATGCGTTCCGTGCACATATCTGCGGCCCCGAAGCGCAGAAAATATTGCCGCAAATAATGTCAATAATGCGCCGCTGTACATAACGATT
>CABMIA010000029.1 GCA_902386085.1 uncultured archaeon | reverse complement strand
TTGGATTCATAATTGGCAGCCTGGTTCTCCTCGGATTCGGGTTTGCGCTTTTCTCATCCCCGAATACGAACGCGGTCATGAGTTCCCTGGAGAAAAAATTTTATGGGGTAGCCTCAGCAACGCTTGGAACAACAAGGCTGACAGGACAGATGCTCAGCATGGGAATTGCCACGCTGATATTTGCTGTGTACATAGGCAAAGCCCGGATTTCACCTGAGAATTTTCCGCTTTTCCTGAGTAGCGTGCAGACTGCATTCGCCATTTTTGCAGCCCTTTGTTTTGCCGGCGTATTTGCATCGCTTGCAAGAGGGAAAATAAGATAATGAAAATGTCTCCCCGAGGCTATTTCAATAGTCCTTCCATTATGATGAACCTGTAAACACAATCCTTGCCGTACACGCTGGCGCGACCCTCAATTTTCATTTTTCGACGCAACAGGCAGGAGGAAGATAAAACTGGTGCCGTCACCATACCTGCTTTCCACCCAGATTTTACCCCCGTGCATTTCAACCAGTTCTTTTGTTATAGCCAGCCCGAGCCCTGTCCCTTCGTATTTCCTGGATGCGCCGGAATCAAGCTGCTCGAACTTCTGGAAAAGCCTGGGCATATCTTCTTCCCTGATCCCTATGCCAGTATCGGAAACTGAAATCCTCATAAAATCGTCTCTTTTCTTTGCAGATACTGTAACAATCCCTCCCTCATCTTTGCTGAATTTTATGGCATTGCTCAGCAGATTGAAAAGTATCTGCTTTAATTTCTGCCTGTCTGCCTTTATAACAGGAAGGTTGGCACCAAATTCTTTTTTGAAAATTACATTACGGCTTGCAGCCTTTTCTTTCATGAGACCGAGAATCTCATTTACCGTATATTTGACAGATACGTCCTCAATGACCAGATCCAGCTTTCCTGACTCCAGTTTGGCAAGGTCGAGAATACTGTTTATAAGGGAAAGTAAATGCTTGCTGTTCGTATGGATACTGTCCACGTAAAACTTTTGCTTTTCATTCAGTTTACCGTGTCTCAGCTCCTGCATAAGGATTGAATAACCGATAATAGACGTCAGTGGAGTCCGTAATTCATGGCTCATGATGCTCAAAAACTCTGACCTTGCCTTGCTTGCGCTTATGAGGCGCTCATTTTCAATGCGCAGTTCATCCATTTTTTTACGTTCCGTGATATCCTCGATCACAAGCAGGATCATTTGCTTATCTAGGGTATCCCGGTAGATACGCCTGGCATTGAGCAGCATTGTCTTCCGTCCTATACCCGGGAATGCCTGCTCAACCTCAAAATCCTCGATAAGGTTATTGGAAGGGATAATTTCTTCAAGCAGTTCCCTGAGCTTTGGAATATTCCACTGTCCGTTCCCGAGGTCATAAATCAGTTTATTTTTAATTTCCTCGATCGGGACCTTGAATATCTTATAAAAAGCATGATTTGCTTTCACCACATGCAGGTTTGCGTCAAGGATCAAAAAAGGTGATTGTATAGCATCTATAATACTCTCTGCATATGCAAGAGCCTTCTGGATGGTCTGCTCAAGCTTGATGCGATCTGTCACTTCCATGAGAGACAACACCAGCCTGTCAACTTTTCCTCTTTCATTCTTTAAAGGCGAGAGCGTCAAGTCCCAGTAGGTAACTCCGCGCCAGGGCTGATCAGCGAACTCAAATGGTTTTGCCCTGAACTCCATAGTTTTTCCTGTATCCCTGATGTTCTCAAATACAGCCTGGTTCTCCGGGCCTGGAAAAAGGTCAAAATGATTGCGGCCCGCCAATTCTTCCTTTTTATGACCTGAGCCTTTCGCATAGGCCGAGTTCACCCTTATGATATTGAACTTTGAATCGAGATAGGCAAGATGTGTTTCCGTGTTTTCCATAATTATGTTCAGGGTATCCCTTTCTTTTTTTATAAGAAGAGCTAAATTTTCTGTTTGTTTTTGCCTGCGCAGGATTTCTGTGATAAGACGTTCGCGTTCTTTCTCAATATTCTTGCGTTCGGTAATGTCCCTGACTATTCCGGACAGTCCGATGATATCCCCATTTGCATTTGCTATGGGCGAGAAAGTCAGGCTGACCTCGACCAGGCTTCCGTCCTTGCACCGACGGGTCGTCTCAAATCCAGAAATATTATTTCCTGACAGAACATCCAGCAAAATTTGGTTCCTCTCAACAAGCTTATCCTGTGGAATTGTTAAATCAACGAGTTTCTTTCCTGCCGCTTCCTGCGCAGTCCATCCAAATATCCTCTCTGCGCTCCGGTTCCAGGATGTAATATTATCGTCAAGGTCAAGCGTTATGATTGCATCACTTGCATTATCAAACAGGCCGCGGTATTTTTGCTCTGATTTCTGCAGGGCCTCTTCAATCTTTTTTCGCCCGGTTATATCGCGAACTATGCCAAGAAGGCCGACTTTGATGCCGTTCTCGTTCCTGAGCACGCTGGCAGAAATATCAACATACATTTCCTCGCCGCTCTTTTTAGCATGAATACACTCCCCGCGCCATTCGCCCGTAGCCGACAGGGATGCATATGCCGCTTTTCCCTCCAGGACATTGGGCCAGATAAAATATTGCAACTCCTTGACATCTCTTCCTACCACCTCTTCGTTCTTGAGATCGTACAACCGCTCCGCCCCGCTATTCCAGTAAATTATCCGGTTTCCATTGTCAACCGCAATGACAGCATCGTTCACCTGGGACAGGATAGTGGCCTGGAACCTGTTGATCTCGTTCGCCTGCTTTTCCTCTTTATACATGCGGGCTTTTTCTATCGCAAGAGATAAAGATACAGCAAGCTTTTTTACAAAATCGACATGGGAATCGCTGAAGGTAATCGCGGCGGAGTGGTGGTTAAGAAAGATCACACCAATCGTCTCGTTTCCTGCCAGCAGGGGAGCGACAAGAACCGAACGGATGCCATACTTTTTCATGTGTTCGAAGTTAACTCTTTCGTCATTGTAAGCATCATTTATGACAACCGGTTTTTTACTTTCTATAGCAATCACAGCGTGACGCTCTTCATCATCGTTCATCTGTTTCCCGATCAACTCTTCCGGGAAACCGTATACGTAACTCACTATCCAGAGATCACTTTTGCGCAATGATATTGCAGCCGTCTCGCACCCTATTGCATGGGCGGCTTCTATAACGACCCGCCGCATTATCTCATCGAAATCAAGCGTTGAATTAATAGCGGCGTTCACGCCGTTAAGTGTATCATTCAGCTCCTCGGCCTTTATCAGTTCTTCTGTCCGTTCCTTTACCTTTATCCCAAGCTCGTCATGCGCCCTGCTAAGAGCTTCGTTCTGCATTTCCAGTTCAATCTGGTGCATCTGCAATTCTTGTATAAGGTTCTCCAGGTCTTCGGCGTATAGACCCTGGCGGTCTTCGGGCTGCTTTCTCAATAATTCTTTTACCCGCTCGCGCAGAATATTAAACCGGTCTGATTTTTGTGTATCTTTTTTCAAAGGTCAAACCCGCAAATTTTTTATTTTGAGTCTTTTTACTCTCCCAATCGTTATATAACCTTTATTTTACTAAAGTCTTTCGAATTATGAGTTCATTGGTGATTTACATATTGTTCAAAACTGAATAAATAGATTAGAAAGTTTTAAGTATTAGCATGTTGTTTAGCATATTGTTGAGATAAAGGGGCACAGGAGTGGGATTATCGTGCCGTCCCCCGCGTCGGCTTCATAATTCCTGATGCGAGGGCGGTACATTCTCTTGATCACATATCAGGCATGCTTTTTTAAGTATATGAATGTGAAGAAACACAGATTGCGGATGACACGGATTGAAACGGATTAAATTATCATATCAGCATACTAATGCAAGATAAAATATTTTTATGACAAATAAATGCAAAATATAATGGGCGCAAATTTAACATATCGTTTAAAAATGAATGAATAGATTAGAAAGTTTTAAATACTAATATAACATTGTATAACTTGTTGTGATAAAAGGGACACAGGAGTGGGATTATCGTGCCTTTCCCCTGCATTAGCCTCCAATCCTTGATGCAGGGGAAGCACATTCTCCAATCACAATTTGACATGTTGTCAAAATGAAATGCGAAATAATCAAATCCTGGTTATAGGACCATGATCAATCTCACTTTGCGCTCTTTGCGGCACACACCACGAAGAACGCAAAGTACCCAAGGATGTAAAAATGCCGTTAACAGCGGAAATAATGCTTTTTTTTGGAATATCTCAAGACGGACATGTGAATTTAACATATCGTTTAAAAATAAATGAATAGATTAGAAAGTTTTATATACTAACATGTCGTTTATCAGTTTGTGTCATGATAAAAAGGGACACAGGGAGTGGGATTATCGTGCCCGTCCCCTGCATCAGCCTCCAATCCCTGATGCAAGGGAGGCACATTACCCCTAAAATACAATAAAGGAGGAAAATCAAATGGAAAGAAAAAATGAGGAGAGGACAAAAAACCCGGTGAGCGGCGTGGATAAGAAATTCCAGGGTCTGAATCACCTTCAGAGGGCAAAGTTCGCTATAGAACAGATAAGCCTGTGGCAGAAAAAGCACAGTACAAGCGATGTCCCGGCTGAAGAGACAAAGCAAGAGGTCAGCTTCTGGCAGGAAAAATACTTTGACGAAAAGAACAAAATTCCAAAAGAAAACATCATCGACGCTACCCCTGCAGGCATGATAATAAGCGCTTATCCGGAAATAGAAGCGTAATCAAAATTTATTTTTTATATACAATAATAAAATAAGGGAGAGATGCAATGAAACAGGAAGGAAATTCAGCGCTTGCATCCATGGAGGAAAGAGCGGCCCTCCTCAGAGCAGGTTTTACAGGTAAGGAGATCGAATCGCTCTACATCAGGCTCAATGGTATCATCATTGCTGATGTGAACTGGCAGCCGGATGCTGAAGTTTCTCAAGATATAAATATAAGCCCGGCTTTACATGTGCACTGCGCTTCGTCGTGTGCAGACCGATGTTAAGAATTGAGACAAATCCTTGAGACAAACCTGCATTTAATTATTAGATATATTTAATTATCAGATACGGGTTTCAACCTCATTTTTATCCGTGCCTTTAACTCCCGGGGATCAAAAGGTTTTATTAAATAATCATCAATACCAAGCTCCATTGCCCTGAGCTTATCTTCTACATTTGTTTTTGCTGATAAAATTATTATAGGGATGTCCCTGGTTGTTTCGTGTCCCTTCAATTCCTCGCATACCTTATAGCCATCCATGCCAGGCATCATAATATCCAGAACCAGGATGTCGGGAGATTCGGCAAAAACCACACCTAACGCTTCTTTTCCATTTGCAGCTTCTAAAATCTCAAATTCGGAATCCAGTGAATCTTTGATAATAGTTATGACATTCCTGTCGTCGTCAACGACCAGTATTTTTCTTTTCTTTTCAATTGCTTTCTGCTCGGTTTTTAAATACCAGATTTTCGTAGGACCTATTTCATCAAATCCGACCATGTTTTTTTCTTTCAGGGATTCAAGATATTTCAGGGCGGTTACCTTGCTCATATGCACACGGTTCACAATCTCGGTTGTCGTCAGCTTTCCTGCCTTCATCGCATCAAGTAATTCTTTTTCACGCCAGTGCATACTCATAATTTTTAGACTCGTAAAATTTTGAATAAACAGTCTATTCGTTTATTAACTATTTAATATTAACCTAATAAAACGCTTATAACAATATTTATTTAAAAAAATATATCTTGCCGACTTTAAAAATCATGGGATTTTGCTCTCTATTTTTTCAGCCAGTCCGAAAATATGGTCTAAGTTATCGCTTTTTTCGATTTTATATTTTGCGCTTACCGCTGCAAAAACATTATTTTTTAAAAATAGCAGGTTATACGTAATACCGTCACTTTGTTTTTTCTTAAATAAAACAGATGCTTCGCCCAGACTTTTGCTTTTCACAGGTCTTCCGTAATTGTTCTTTTTAAAATAATCCACATCTGCATTGTAGGCACTGGCCGCCCCTTCTTTTTGCTGGTATGTTGTAATGACCTGTATTATTACATCTTTCTTATCCCGCAGGAACGAACTAAAACATCCTTCAAGGAATTTCCATTCTTTCAGCTCTGCGGTTGTCGCATAGTTAAAACACAATTCAGGCTCTGTGGAAAGTGTACATACATTTTCATAGACTATTTCAAGGTCATCTCCGGCTTCTGCCTGGGTGAGCGCAATATCAATCGAACGTCCTGTCATTTTTCACCAATAAAAGCGGAAGTTAGATATGAAAGTATCGAATGTATCCGGTGTTATGGAATCCAGCTTATTCATAGGTGTTGACCTGGGAACCAGCCTGAAACGTAAAAGCACTGGGCTGGCCTGCCTTGTGGAAAAAAATGGCAAGCCCTGGATAGATAGCCAGCCAGAGCACATAATCTCGGATGATGGATTGATCCGTTCCTGCATGATCCGGATGTCAGAAAATTTTGCCTCAAAAATAGTTGCCATAGATGCGCCCCTTTCAAGACCGGATCACGGGACTATGAGAGAATGCGAAATACGGCTGCGGAAACACGGGATCCCATGCTTTCCTTCAGGCGCGGAGTGGGTAAGTTCATGGGTAAACAAAGGCATTGCTCTTAAGGACTGGGCCGAGAATGAGCTTGGCGCACGGGTGATAGAGGCCTATCCTTATGCGGCAAGAAGAGCACTTCAATTGGGCGAAGACCTGAAGAAGAAGACAAAGAAAGGAAGGGAGATCATCCAGGAGGGATTGCTTGCCATTATAGGAGGACTGGATGAGATCGTGGGTGATGGACTTTTGTCCGACGATGAACTTGATGCCATAATTTCTGCATATACCGCTTACCTGGATGGGAATGGCGGTGCTTTTAAGATTGACGGAGCAGATGGTGAAATCTATTTGCCTTTAAAGAAGCAGGATCGCAGGATAAACCAGTATTAGATATTAAATCAACGTTCGCATAAATATCTCTCGCATATTGCCAGATCGTCCTGTGTATTGACGTTAAGTGCAAGCTCCCTGTCATCCAGGATGAGATTATAATCCTCCTGCTCTTCTTTTATCCTGTCAGCGCTCAGTATATTTATCCCGCACGGGACTATAAGACCGTTATTTTTGTGAAAAACAGTATCGGGGCGAAGTCCAAGTTCGGTAAACACATCAAGTCTCATGTGGACTGAAAGCGCAGGCGTATTTACTTCCCCGTATTTTTGTATTATCCTGTCTATGAGTTCAGAAGTCACAAGCGGCAGGTCTGCCATTATTATCAATACATGCCTTTTTATTCCCGCCTTTTTTACCGCAAAAACCATATCGTTGACAAATCCCTCACCTGCTGCCGGTATGACAAACACGTTCTTGTGCTCCTTCCCGAAATCCGAAAGCCACGCAGTCGTTCTCCTGACTTTCGGGGAAGTAGCAACGAATACGCGCTCGATATTTTTTGACCCCAGCAGAGCCTCAAGTACATAGGCTATCAATGGTTTTCCAAGAAGCGCTGTGAGAGGTTTTTCGTCTTTCCCAAGCCGCCTTCCCATTCCCCCCGCCATTACAACAGCATCCATTCAAGCCCTCCCATGACAAGCAGCGCTGCCAGCCTTCCGACCTCGTTTGACGCCCCTACAACATCGCCGCTCACTCCGCCGAAATGCCGGTTTGCAGTATGAAGGACAAATAGCGCTGCAAGCTGCGAAATTATCAAAATCTCAACACCGGGGGCGCCAAGAAAAAGAAAACAAACCGCTCCTGAAAATACCATTCCTGCAGTAAAATCCGAGAGTTTTGCATTATCCACTGTCATTGCCCCGAAACCTTTGTGTATTTTCCTGCCAAAGGCCGCTACCGTGACCATGGATTGCTTCGCGCAGGTTTCAGCAGCTATTAACGCGAAGGGAAGAAAAACCGCATTGCTTTCCTGGATCGAAAAGAGCGCAGCGAAAATTCCTATGATCGCTAACATGCAGAATATTAAACCCCCGGTTCCCACCGCAGTATCCCTCATGGCTTTTATCTTTTCTTCCCGTGTCCCGTGCGCTGCTATGCCATCGCCAAAATCAGCAAGCCCGTCTATATGATTGAATCCGGTAAGATAGTATATGGATAAGATGATCACGAAAGAGACTAAGATCTGAGGAAAGATCACTGATGATATGTAGGCTATCACGGCAAGTATTATGCCAAGTACGGCGCCGATAACAGGAAAAAGATACAGGTGTTTCATGAGCCTTTCGATGCCTTCCATGCTTATGCCCACAGGTATCGTTGTCAGGAAACCAAAGCCGCTGCGCAGGGCAGAGAGAAATTCACTCATCCTGCAAATCCGCCTCGTTTGCGGGGAATGGTTTTCCTTGCTTTTCCACCGTCATCTTTTCCGCGCGTGTACATGTTGGCCGAAGCACCGCCGATTAGCCCTGCGATTGCGTCATCCATAAAAGGCCCAAGTTTTGAAAGGATGCCGGGCTTTAATTTATCAAACCTTACATATTCAAAGATTCCCTTGTCGCCGCTAATATATTTCGCTATGCTCATGCCGATTACCTCATAAACGATGAGAAAAGTCAGGTCTTTATTGAAGGTTTCTTTGCTCATGCCTGGAAGCTCGCCATTCTCTCCTGCTTTTTCAAGCAGCATTCCGGCGTAAAGTAAAATGGCGAGATTGGGGTCTGAGAGGGCAAGGGTCAGCTCCCTTTTGAAGACCTGTTCTGCCACGTCCCTGTTCTCAACTCCGGGATGGGGGACGTATAATTCCATGGCTGCGGAGACGAGCACGTCTTCGGAGAGACCTGCCTCTTCAAGGACGGCCATTATGCTTTTTGCACTTCTATCGTCGACCTCTTTTGGCTTGTTCTTTTTCTTTTTTTCTTTTTGAATGGATGATAATTTCATAGGTTTTCCTCCTTTATTTGATGAAATGCTGAAACCGGCTTCAGATGCTAATTTATATTATTAACAAGTCTTTATTTATTTGAAATTCCTTTTCACGATCCTTCTGATTTCTACCCTCGGCTTATTAAAATTAATCGGCGAACAAAGTTTCAACCTGGGATTTTTAGGATTTTCAGCCAGAATTTCCGCGATATAATCGTCGGCTAAATTATCCTTATAAGGTTCTAATCTGCGTTCGTATATTGCGTTTCGAGTGAATTCGTCTCCAGAAGGAATGCATCAGTATATAACCCTCTCGATAGAACTGTATATAAATATTAAGGTAATAAATGCCGGACATATATACTCGTCCTGATCATTTCCTCAAATATTGGGATTCCGGGTTGTAACCCCGGCGCTGGAAGATGAAATATTTAGGGAAGAAGGGCCTAAACAAAAGGTTTAATAATACTTCTATCTGTGTTCACCTCTGTTTTAAATCCATACAAGTTTATTATAATTTAAAAATGACACGGGATAAACGAACGATTAAATTCACGAAGCCGGTTGTATCAAACAGGGAAGGCATGCAGCTTGCCACTCCTGAGATCGTAGCAAAATACATAGCAAAGAGGTTAAAGACTGATATAATCGCAGACCTTGGATGCGGGATCGGCGGACAGGTGATCTTCTTTGCAAAAGAATGCAAGAAGGTCTATGCCGTGGAGAGAAATCCTGAAAAACTTGAGTTTGCAAAAAGAAACTGCGAACTCTATAATATCAAGAATGTAGAATTCATCCTCGGGGATGCTCTTTCGAAAAGAACCAAAGAGAAAGTATCCGATGCGGGGGTCATTTTTTCAGACCCTGCCCGCCCGCTATCTGAAAAAGAGCGAACACTCGAAAACCTTGAGCCGCCTGTTATTGAAATTCTGAAAGTTTATTCCGATATTACACAGGAATTTGCATTCCATGTTCCCCCGCAGATGCCGCCGTCGCGGATAGTTCTTGACTGTGAGCGCGAGTATCTTTCATTGAACGGGCAGTTAAACAGGCTGACCCTGTATTTCGGCTCTCTGAAAAGCTGCGATCGAAGCGCTGTCGTGCTTCCAGGCGACTTGAAACTATGCTCTTCTGACGCCTCGGTAATTAAAACAGCTTCCCTGCGGGGATTTGTTTACGAGCCAGAGCCTTCTATCGTGAAAGCGGAACTCCTGAATGAGTTAGGGCAGACCCTGGCAAGAGAGGGCCACGAAATTTTATTTTATAAAGGCGATGAGAGACGCACACTGTTGACATCCTCAGACCCCATCGGCTCGCCGTTTTTCAAAGACAGTTACAGGGTTCTGGGCATGACTGGGCGGGATATTTTGAAGATGAAAGGGATATTGAAATCAGAAAAGGCCGGAAAAGTTGTATTGCGTTTTGATATTGAACCTGAGGAATACTGGGAGGTCAGGAATATGCTTGAGGGTGGATTGAGCGGGAGCAGGACTGTGCATTTGTTTGGATTTGGAGATGAGATAATAGTTTGTGAGAAGGTCAAAACCTCAAAAACTATTACATAGCTCCACACTTTCAACGATATATATCCCTTTTACTTGTAACCCGGGTTATAGGCTGCCCTGGCACCGATTGGGGCCCAGTCTTTTCCATAATCTGACTATCTTGTCGTTGCAATTCTCCATATTAAGGTTGACCGAAAGCATACCTTTATGAAAACTCACCTTAACTTCATGGATAGCACAACGATAGTATTTTTCCTCATTTCCGGAAAGATTTATGATTGTCTTAACATGTTTCACCAGCCCTGATTCTTCCAGGAGTTTGAGCTTCCTGTACACTGTCGCAAGGGGTATACCGAGTTCCCTGCATAACTGGAGGGCTGAGCATTCCATGGTAGAGGTTAAAGATAGTATCCCTCTTGAATATTTATTTCCCAGAAGTTCAACAAACATTTCTTCTTTTTTCATTTAATTCATCCCAACATTTTATATTAATTTTTAGTTTTGCTTTAACCGGGATAAATATAACGACAGTTTCGATGGTTTCGTTTAATTAAGCCAAGGTCCGGACTCGAACCGGAATGGAATCGCTCTGCAGGCGATTGCGTAGCCGTTCCGCCACCTTGGCGCAAGGGGCTACATACGCATTATAGATATTAAGATTATCGATTAATGCAAATTTCAATCTTCGATCGTGTATTCGAATACCAGTTGCGCCACAACAAAGAAGATAATATCATAGACAGCGAGTATTTGCAGTTCGCCTGTTATATCGGAAATCTCACCCGATGCGAGCATTGTTCCCGTTGCTGTCACTGCCGAGAGGATCACCGGAAGAAGAACAGGGAACAATATCACAGGGAGCAGGATCTCGCGCGTCCGCGTGTTCACAGCCAGGGCAGAGAGAAGCGTTCCCACGAAAATAAACCCGAAGGTTCCGAGTATGACGACCAGCGCAAGACCGGGGATATTTTTGATATCATAGCTGAAAAGCAATGCGAAAACAGGTATTGTTATGATCTCCATCAGAACCATCAGAACTGCATTGGAGATTACTTTTCCATTGTATATCTCGCTCCTGTCCACAGGGCAGAGTTTCAGGCCTTCAAGGCATCCTTCTTCTTTTTCCCCCGCGAACGACCTTGAAAGACCAAGCATCCCTGCAAAAGTGAACGCGATCCACAGCATCCCGGGCGCAAGTAAATCAACCACCTTCTTATTAATACCCTGAATGGATATCGATGCTTCATTCCCGAACGCGAAACTGAATATCACGATCACAAGAAGAGCAAATATCATCATTGAATTGAGCATCTGCTTTGTCCTGAACTCGGCTTTCAGGTCCTTTGCTGCAATCTCAAGGAATTTCATGCGCGCTCCGTAACGTATTGCTCATAAATCGCCCTGCACTGCAGGAGGTCGTGGATTTCGTTCGCGCTCATTTCATGTGCAATATGCCCGTCTGTGAGGATTATCGCCCTGTCGCACATGGAAATCCCGCGTTCTATATCATGGGAAATGAGAATGCGGGTCTTGTCGTGTGCGTTCATGCCTGAAAGTATCCTGTCAAACGTGGCGCTGGCGTGCTGGTCTAAACCCGTATACGGCTCATCAAGCAATAGTATGGGCGGGTCATGGATCAATGCCCTTGCGATCGAAAGGCGTTGCTTCATACCGCGCGAAAATGTCCTCACGCGGTCATTTTTCCTGTAGCCCAGGCCGACCTGTTTTATCAGGTCATTTGACCGGGTCTCAAGATCCGCAGTTCCGTACATCCTTCCGAAAAACATCAGGTTCTCGGCTGCTGTCAGTTCGTGATAGAGATAGGTTTCGTGTGAGATAACGCCGATCTTCTTTCGTACTTCTATAGGTTTTTCTTTTATGTCAATGCCGTCTATTACGACTTTCCCGTAGGTCGGGCTTACAAGCGTGGAGATTATTTTGATAAGTGTGGTCTTTCCGGCGCCGTTGGGACCGAATATCGTCAGGAACTCGCCTTTCTCTATTTTGAGGTTAATATTTCGCAGAACAACGTTGGTGCCGAATGTCTTTGAAAGGTTTTCAATGGCTATTATATTGATTTCTCCTGGATTTGTCTAAATAAACATATTCAGGCTTTATATTTTGCTCTTAATATTGGAAGATTTGATACGGATTGCCAGGCAGGATTTTAGGCATCCCCGATAATTTGATATTACAGCGAAATAAGCTGAATAATGGTATTTACCATTCCGTATTGAAGCGGATCTGATAAAAAAAAGACAAGTTCTAATAAAAAAATTAACGTTTACGAAACAAAACGATAAGCTTAAGTATAATAAATGAATCTTAGCTAATGTATAGATCGAAAAAACCCCGTGTATAAAGTGGTTTGGTGAAATCGGCAGGTTGGGGAGATAATAATCTAATAATAACTGGATTTGTGTTCGAAAGCAAAAGCAGCTTCTTGTAAACCATTAAAGCTTTAATCACACAAACTAATTAATTCGATGGTGATTTTATCAAGCCCATACTTCAGGTCGCACTTGATGTTTTAGAGATAGAGCGTGCACTCCAGATCGCAAAAGAAGCGGTTGAAGGAGGAGTTGACTGGATCGAGGCAGGTACGCCTCTTATCAAGAGCGAAGGCATGGATGCTGTGAGAAAGCTAAAGGAAGCATTCCCTGACCGCGTTATACTGGCCGATATGAAAACGATAGATACCGGCGCCATGGAGATCGAGATGGCTGCAAAAGCAGGCGCAGATATCATCATACTTCTCGGAAGCTCTGACAACTCCACGATACAGGACGCTGTCAGGGCTGCGCGTAAATATGGCGTGAAGCTTATGGCAGATCTCATTTCGCTGCATGACCCCGTTGAGAGGACGGCAGAACTGGTGGAGCTCGGGATCGACTACATCAATATCCATGCAGGTATCGACCAGCAGATGGTTGGCGAAGACCCAATCAAGATACTGAAGGAACTCAAGATCAATGCGCCTGTAGCAGTCGCAGGTGGTCTTGATGCCCAAAGCGCAGCAAAAGCGGTGTTATCAGGCGCCAGTATTGTTATCGTGGGCGGGAATATCGTCCGTTCTTCCAATGTAACAGCTTCTGCAAAGGCTATCCGCCGCAGTATTGATGTTCCGGTTATCCGGGAGGAAGAGGAAAAACCAATCGAAGAAGAAACGATCGAATTATTAGCGCGCGTCTCCACCCCCAATATCTCTGACGCAATGCACAGGAAAGGAGCGATGAAAGATATCCACTCCATCTGCCCGGGCACCAAAATGGTGGGACGGGCGATCACAGTCCAGACTTTTCCGGGGGACTGGGCAAAGACGGTCGAAGCTATAGATATTGCGAAAAGCGGTGACGTTATAGTGATCTACAACGGCAGTCCGTACATTTCGCCATGGGGAGAGCTGGCTACGTTGAGCTGCATCAATAAAGGTGTTGCAGGGGTGGTAATTGACGGCGCGGTAAGGGACGTAGATGATATCAGGCGCCTTAATTTCCCGGTTTTTGCAACCTCAGTAGTTCCTAATGCGGGTGAGCCCAAAGGATTCGGGGAGATCAATGCAGAAATACAGTGCGGCGGGCAGACGGTCAAACCCGGCGATTTCATAGTAGGGGACGACTGCGGCGTTGTGGTAGTACCCAGGGAACGCGGATACGAGGTAGCAAGGCGGGCGGTCGAAGTTGAGAAAACTGAGAGCCGGATCCGGGATGAGATCAGGAGAGGAAAAACCCTGTCCGAAGTGCTGCAACTTGAGAAATGGGAAAAAAGATAGAAAAAGAAAACTGAGATCGTCAATAAATACATATATTAGTATTATAAATAACGTACATCATACATAACTAATAATAGTAATAATTGAGGAGACTATATGGAACTTACACCCATCCAGAAAGAGATATTAACAGCACTAATTAATTTATACCGGGTAAGAAAACAGGCCATCAAGGGGGAAGATATAGCAGAGGTCATAAACAGGAACCCGGGCACGGTCAGGAACCAGATGCAATCGCTTAAAGCACTGGGACTGGTTGAAGGAGTTCCGGGACCGAAAGGCGGGTATAAAGCCACAGGTGAAACATACCGCGCCCTCTGTTTATATGAACTGGACAAAGAAATAGTAGTACCGATAAGACGGAACGAAGAAGTAGTCCCGAATGCGACCGCTGCAGAAATAAGTTTTACGACTGTAAGGCACCCTGACCTTTGCAACGCAACCGTGCATGTTATAGGGGATATAAAAAAATTTGAAATCGGGGATTCTATCACAATCGGACCTACACCCGTAAACAAGCTTGTGATGCAAGGGGAAATTATTGGGAGGGATGATACGGATAACACGTTATTATTCGTTATACAGGAAATGGTTTCCCTGCCGAAGAAGGCCGTTAAACATTATATCAAAGACCAACCGATAACAATCCCGGCGACAGCTACCATTCAGGAAGCCTCAAGGATCCTTGTCGAGAATAAAATCCATGGGGCGCCGGTGCGGGATAAGAATTCCATTGTGGGCATAGTGACGCTCACGGATATCGGGAAAACTCTTGCTGAAGGTAAGACAAGCCTTAAGATAAAAGATATCATGACCAAGAAGATCATATCGATCGATGGCGAAACTCCTCTCTATGAAGTAGTAAAAGTCTTCAATAAAGAGAAAGTGGGACGGCTTCTTGTCAAGGTCAATGGCGACCTTATCGGGCTAATATCCAAAACAGACATCCTTGACAAGCTTGCTGTTTATTGATTCATTCCTATAAGACCGTTCTCGTCATTCTTTTTTAATCTTTTGGTTATCTCGATCAGGGGATGTTTTGCGTAATCGAGTATTTTGATGTCTGAAAGCGTATGAAGCCCTGCTGATGCCGCTGTTTTTTCCATTCCGAGATGAACCTCATCTCCAAGCGGGATAACATACGCATCCATGCTTTTTA
>CABMIA010000028.1 GCA_902386085.1 uncultured archaeon | reverse complement strand
CTTGAAAGAGCCTATGATACCGAAAAGCGAATCCTTCATTAATTCTCCTTCATGCCTGTTGAGATATTCCTTAATAGCATCCTGTATCGTCTTCTTTAACGACTTCATTTTTTCCCTCCGAAAGATGCCTGGGATGATTCAAGCAGCGTCAGCGAACGTATCCATTCTCCTTTCGGTTCTCTCGACGTGCCGACGACAAGCCTTTTAACGTTCCCCACAGCCTCAACCATGCCTCGCGCCTCTATTTTCTCGCCCACCAGCGCCTGCCCCGCGTATGTATGGGTGTAGGACAGTACATAGCTTATCTCAGGGTGATCAATTTTATATATAGCGGGGCTGTCAAAGGCAAAATCTGCATTCGTAACCCTGGCTTCAATGGTTTCCATGCCGATGTCAACACCCCTTATGCACGGCGCTATATCCTCCCAGTCCCTGACATACAGGAGGTCAAAATACGTCCCATCCACCATGCCCCGGTTCCCTTTTCTCATCTCATGGACAAGGAATTCATCAAAAGGCAGTTCAGGCCTGCGCTTATTATATATTTCATGCCACATCTCATCGCTTATCTCTGTGATAGCCAGGCTTTCCTTTTTTGCGCGTGCAAGGATATCCCGCGCGGTGAACCATGATTTCCCATAAACGATAAAATCAATGTCAGATGATTTATTCTGAAGTCCTGCCAGGAGCGATCCCGTTACCCCCATTTTATCAATCGGAACCCCTCTTTTAAGAGTATTCACGATATCCTTTAATCTTTTATTTTCCTCTATCAGGGAGGGCAGCTTCTTTTCCGGCGCAAGTATCTCTTTAATCTCGCCCCACGGCACGATATGGACATCTTTTACCCATTGCGGGCGATGATTTCTCATGAAACCGAAGGAATCGTCAAAGTCAAACTTCCGGTATTTTTTATGTGTTCCTCTTGTTCCCTCCGGGTCAGGCACATACCTGAGAATAGAGCGGATGCCATCGCCGTGGCAATAATCTGCGACTGCAAATATCCAGTCTTCATTGGTGATAATAAAATCACGCAGCCGTGTTCTGAACATGCGTGTATTTTGAACCTGAATCGTAATAAAGCATTTTATCTTAAATGACTATTTAAAGCAAAAAGGCAAATAAGCACCTCATGCTGCGAGTAACTTTTCTGGGCACAGGAGGAACGCTGCCCACACCTAATCGCAATCCGTCTGCGATATTGGTCAACAGGAAAGGAGAACTAATGCTTTTAGACTGCGGGGAAGGCACGCAACAGCAGATGATGCGCGCAAAGACGGGAATGAAGATAAATTCCATTTTCATCACGCATTTCCATGCAGATCATTTTCTTGGGATCCCAGGACTCATCCAGACGATGTCTTTTAACGGGAGAACCGAACCGCTTGATATATACGGGCCTGAATGGACAGGGCATATGGTCCATCTCCTGATCGAACTTGGCTACTACAAACTCGGATTTGAGATAAATGCGCATGAACTGAAGGACGGCGAGATTCTTGACAGGGGTGAGTATTTCATTAAGACTGTAGCCACAGACCACGGGATTCCAAGCCTTGGCTATGTATTTTACGAAAAAAAACGCACTGGAAGATTTAACCGGGAAAGAGCGATAGAGCTTGGGGTTCCGGCGGGACCCCTTTTCTCAAGACTCCAGAGGGGTGAACCGGTTTCTATTAACGGCCGGACAGTAATGCCTTCCGAGGTAATAGGTGAGAGCAGGCATGGCCGAAAAATCGTTTACAGCGGAGATACCCGTCCGTGCGAATCGATTGCCAGGGAAAGCATCGGGGCCGACCTGCTGATACATGACGGCACGCTGGCTGATGAACTCAAGGACTGGGCTCTTGAAACGAAGCATTCGACATCCGGGGAAGCGGCCCTGCTTGCAAAAGAAGCGAAAGTAAAGCAACTGATACTGACGCATATCAGTTCAAGGTACTCGGAAAGTACGGATATTCTTTACAGTGATGCAAAAAGTGTGTTTCCCGGCGTCAGACTCGCTGAAGAATTCATGGAGCTTGAAATACCGTTTCAGGATTGAGATCCTTATTAAATACGGGACTAACCATTAAATACACGCAGGTACATATTCATAAACAATGGTGTTGAGCGCCGCAGTATTGAAATTTAAACTGGATATTGAAAGGATCGGACACATCCTTGACCTTGATGAGTTCAAAATAAAAGAAGCGCAGGAGCACGGGAAGAGCACATTGATTTCCCCGAAATTCTTCAATAAAGGAGTTTACAGGGTTCGGAATGTGAACAACGGCCGCCTCGAGAACATTGCGGTGAACATAGATAAAATAGCTGCTGTCACTTATGAAGGTCTAATTAATGAACTGGGTGAGGGCTGTGTGGACAAGCATCTCTGGAGAGACGTACCTGAAGGTGAGCCGATTTTTTTCTATTCGCTCAAGCTTGAGAACAATTTTGTGAAATAAGGCTACATGACCCTGAAGGTCTGTACTCTCTCTAAAAGCATGCCCTCCACGATTATCGGGAAATCTTTTTCAGCACTTTTTAAGGCGTCGGTGAGCTTCCAGTTCTTATCCGCAAAGATCGTTATCAATGGTTCGCCCTTTTTGACGATCTCGCCCTTTTTCTTGTGAATCCAGACGCCTGAACCTTTATCTGTCGGCGCCCCGGCTATCCTCGCTATCTCGATTATGCGCTTGTCATCGAATTCTATGACGTATCCATCTGCCGGGGATGGGATTTCTGCATGATGTTCACCCGGAATGATGTCGGTATGCTTAATATCCGGATTCCCACCCTGCGCCTCTATTATCTCTTTTAGTTTTTCAAGCGCCCTGCCTGAACGCAGTGTCTCCATTGCCATATCCTTCCCGTGCCCTTTTGCCGCCGCCCCTCCCATCTCAAGCAGGATGCCGGCAAGACCAGTGCTTTTTTCGATAAGGCTGTTGGGTCCCTCCATCGTTTCCAGGACCTTGAGCGCTTCTCTCACCTCAAGCGCCGGCCCCACAGTCCTTCCTACTGGCGAGGCGCCATAGGTCATTGCGCATTCCACGTTCATGCCGAGGCGCTCTCCAAGTTCTATCAAATCCCGTGCGAGCTTTTTCCCTTCCTGCATCGTCGGGACTTTTGTTCCGCTGCCGACCGGGATATCAATAACCACGATATCCGCCCCGACAGCTCCCTTTTTTGCCATTATGGATGCAAGAAGCTGGTTATGCGGGTCAATCCCGAGCGGGTATTCGGCGTGTATCAGCTTATCATCTGCGGGCGCTATGTTCGTGGCGCCTCCCCATGCGATAACGCCTCCGACTTTCTCTGTGATGGATTTTATCTCATCAGCTCCCAGTTCCACGGGCGCTAGAACTTCCATTAGGTCAGCCGTGCCTGCTGCGCCTGTTATCGCCCTTGAGCTTGTTTTTGGTATGAGAAGACCGTTTGCAGCTATTATGGGCACAACGAGAAGTGATATCTTGTTCCCCGGGACTCCGCCTATGCTGTGCTTGTCCGCAATGGGGTGCGTGTCGAACTCGATCTTCTCGCCTGTATCGATCATGGCCCGCGTGAGCCATTCGACCTCATCAGAGCTCATCCCGTGGATATAGGACGTAGTGATAAAAGCCGCAAGCTCGACTTCAGTAAGAGTATCCCTGACAATATCCTGCACGATCTGGTAGATCTCTTCCTGTGTCAACTTCTGGTGATCCATGAATTTTTTGATAAAACCGACTGAACTCGGTCTTGTGGTAGGGACGACATTCATCGTAAGAGGGCAAATCTTTCCCAGCTTTTCGCAGCATTCCTGGTACACCCCAAGACTGCCTTTCGGGATCATATCGCCTGTTTCAACGATAGCCGTGAGATAACTGTGATCTTTCAACTGGACCCGGTCGCCGCCATGGATCCCCATCTCTTTTGCATCCGCTGTATTGAGGACGACTTTGAATTTGCCTGCCTTTATCTGAAGTGGTTGGACTTTTAGCTCCATTTTATCATACCCCGTTATTCAAATTGCTGAACCAGCATTGCCAATGTTCAAAATATAAACTTCTATATGTGGTTTTTTTAACATATACTTTTTTATATTCTCCCCTTTTATTAATGAGGCGTGAGGTAAACCAGAACAATCCCTTCAAATCCGTTTAATCAATTTATGGTCTGATTCCAGCCCTTTATTAATTTTGACTATCTGGGAACTTCCGCGCAATTCCGGCCTCCAGATGCCTGAATCTCGTTACCAGGCAGTCCAGGAAATTAATGACACTTTCTGCTGCATCGATAATCACCCCATCGCTTGATGCAACAATGTATTTAGAATTTTTCAGGTCATAATCCACATGCCCGGATGTTCTTGCATCGCCTTTTAATCCATATTCCCCGAGCTTTTCCCGCAGCTTCCCGGCAAGCAAACCGCTATTGCTTATCTGGGAATCAAGGAGAAAACAAACATAAATCGGATTTTTTTCTTTTAAAAACTGTAATATCGTATCGATCGCAGTTCCGGTGCTTTCTGAGGCCTTATAATTCCTGAAAATACCTCTGATATCCCTTATCACCCCGTCATCGCAGATGAATGCCTTTTTCTCAAGAATACTCTCCAATCCGATAAGGATATTATATCCATCGATCGCAATGCTGTTGCCTTTTATTGCATCGCACGGCAGAAACTTCTTTTTCCTCTTATCCGAAACCTCTCTTGCTAAAACAGCTCTTGAAAGGAGATGGGTTGCGTTTTCATCCAGCCTGTAGTGTGCGCTCACGAACTTCACCGCCCCTTCCTGCGGATACCCCCTGTCAAGCAGGTATCTTATGTCCGCGGCAGCGGTTTCAAGATTCATGGAGCTACCTTGAACCGCAGGAGCGCAGCTATGCCTCCGAGTGATTCAAGCTTCTTCCCAGGCTCGAATTCGGTACTGAACACCACGATCCTTCCCTGGGTATGTTCAACATTTTTTAAGAACGCATCGAT
Source organism: uncultured archaeon (assembly GCA_902386085.1). Taxonomy (GTDB): domain Archaea; phylum Halobacteriota; class Methanosarcinia; order Methanosarcinales; family Methanoperedenaceae; genus Methanoperedens. The sequence goes on along the minus strand of CABMIA010000028.1, from coordinate 8,404 downwards.
AGAATTACCCTCGCGCTCGGTGCGCAGCAGTTCATCCGTAATGAGCAGCGTCTCGATGGCTCCGAGGCTCAACGCATTCCTAACATCGGCCATGCCGTATGCAGCCCTGCCGTTCATCGAGATTTCCTTCATCAATTCCTCGATAAGCTTTGCTTCCCTTCCTATCCTGGATTCTTCCATTATCCTGTCAACAGCGCCCCGCCGCAGCACTTCCTGGAACCCTGAGACCCCGATGGAGGTTGTGTCCTCAAGGACTGCTTTTTTTGCAAGTTCCGGCTCCCTCGTTCTCAGGAACCCGAGAAAATCCTCTTTTGTAAAGCCAGGGCCTGCCAGTATCACGGCATCCACTTTTTCCGCAGCCCATTTCAACTGCGAAGCCAGTTCCCCGAAAAACTCGTTCCGGTTATTCCCCTCGCCTTTTCCAAGCGACTGGCGCAGGGATGAATCCTCTTCCACCCCGAACTGCCTTACCAGGCCTATGCTTGCTTCCCCTTCCTCGATCGCGGCAATTATCACCTTCGGTCGCCTCGCTGCGATCTCGGCTTCCCTTATTCTTTCAAGCTGGTCATTTTTCCATCTCTTGATTATTGAAAGGTTTGTTCCTTCCTCGACATTCAGGGTATGGTACGCCCCTTCATCTATGCTGCCTTCAACAATGATCCCGTGAACGCGCAGCCGGTTTGAGAATTTATGGAACTCCACTTTCTCAACATTGATCCCGAGGCGCACGGTTTTCTTATCTGCTTTTTCAGGTCTCAGCTTGTCGGTTGCTCCTTCTATTCTCCTTTTTGTAAAAGCGTATACAAGGTCGCCTGGCTCAAGAATGTATTTCAGGTGCCAGAGGTCATCCAGTGATTCGGTGATGAGGGAGATTTCGCCTTCGTTGAACCTGAGCTCTTTTTTTAGGACTTTCATTTTTTTTCACGGTTTACACGGGATATTATTAAATCACAATATATCTAATAATATGAATTTTATTATTTCTTGCGATTCATATTATGAGAGGGGGATATGTAAAAGTAACTACTGTCTTGGTGTTCACGCAAATACGGGGTGGGTTAATTGTGGTTATGTTTATACTCTTTTTATTGACAAGGTTCATTTAAGGGGTTATGATAGATTGATGTTGGTTTGCAGGAACTTTATTACTCGGAAGATAGATATTTTGATACTCACAAAAAGCACAAAAGCGACAAAATATGAATAAAAGTAACGAGCCTATAAATTGGAAAGGCAATATTGAACGCCTTTTGGCCAACGAAAATGTTCAGACTTTTATATTTATGATTACTAATCTAATATTCTTTTCGAAATTTTCGATACCATCGTTGCTGTCGAAATATTTTGAAAAGCCTAATGGGAATACTGTTACAGATGGCATTGCAATTTTAACCGTATTCGTTTTAGCTGTCGGAGTACTATATTATGCGGGAGTATATAAAGAAAGACAGAAGGAGTATTGCTTCACAAATTTTCCATATAATTTTATACAAAAGTCAGCAATAATAGGTTCAATATTTATTGCTACTATAATTCTTGCCTCTGTTATTTCTGAGTTCATTAAACTATCAGTTAATATAAAATACTTACATGCAATCCTTATTATGGTTATAATTTTTTCAGTATTATCGTTTTTGTTGACCTCGAAGAGAGAGGATATTAGCCTTTTAAAATGGAAGTATCATTTAGCAAACTGGGAGTATCATTTAATAGTTTATATAATAATTTATATAATAATACTAATTTATTTACTGATCCCCTCTCCTGAATCACAGATTCTCAATATCGTAGCATATATAACTATAATAAGCTTGCTTGTCATCCTTTTTGGATACGAGATAGAAAAACACAGGCAAAAAATTAGCAATCTTACCTTGGAAATGATCGATCCTAATGAACTAATAAAAGATTTAGAATTATTTGATATTACGGATATAGATTATCGTTTTAGAAATTCAGAGGGAAATGAGTTTATAGTACCAATTGGGCAAGTTCGAAAAATAATATATGAAAAAACTAAATAACATTTTATTTACTTTCGCCTCTTACAGGTTATGCACATTTGAACATTTTTCTATCATTTAATCCTTAATTCTGCCTAAATTGAGTAAAATTTCTATTTTTCACTACTCTCATAAAAATCCATCTCCCCAAATCCTAACGGTCAATTATTGTATAGCAGACGATGCAATACCTCATTACCATTCCGCCGCACTCCGAGCCTCCCCTTCCCTCCAACCCCGACCCGCCCTCTGCAAGCGCGCGCCTTCTCCGCTTCGCTACACAGGCAGGCGTCCCATAAAAATACCAAGCCGACTGGTTCATAAATCAATTTATTAATACTACTGTATTAAGGCAATTGATAGAGATTTTATAATCAAGTTTTCAATAATCTAAATCGGAACTACAAGGATGTATCCATTAGGAATCTATATGCAACAAACTAACAATGCAGGATTCAAGGTGCTGTAATGGACGCAAGAGAAGCCACTAAAACAGTAAGAGAATACTTTGAGAGTATTAAAAAAATCAAGTTCTTATTTGATGTCAGAAATGTCAGATATGATAAAGAAGAAGATAAGTGGATTGTTGAATGTGATGTCCAGAATGTCTTTGACGAAGAACCGATATCATATAAGATAGGAGTATCTGATGAAACTGGGGAAATACTTTATGTCGAAGAAATTGAAGACTGAGAAAAACCAGTTATCACCGATACCAGTCAAAATATTATTACTTTAATCGGGTCGTACTCGAATGAAAAAGGTAGTTTTAGATTTTATTAAAGCGATAAATGCGGCAGATATTGAAAATATATGCTCACTTATGACACCCGACCATGTTTTTATTGACAGCATCGGACAAGAACATAAAGGAATAACATTAATGAAATCAGGTTGGTCAGCCTATTTTGAAACCTTCCCTGATTATAAAATTGAAATCTCGGAAATCTTTGAGCGCGACAGGGAATTTGTGCTTCTCGGGCGGGCATCGGCTTCGTATAAAGGTGAAAAAGTGAAGCGCTGGAGCATTCCGGCGGCCTGGAAAGCGATAATAGAAAATGGGAAAGTGCTTTGCTGGCAGGTCTTCGCCGATACCAGGGTTCAATTTGATGCCCTGAAATAATGGAAGGAATACGTTACCACAATTTACGCAGGACATAAAAAAGAACCAGGACGAACCCGATTCCGAAAAGCCATAAAACATTTTCACGGTATGGCTGTAATCTTGGCAACGAGTTATTGTTATCCGGGTTCCGGGGATTTACAGGTGTTGTCCCGGTTTGGACAGGCGCAGGCAGGTCAGGGTCTCTGTACTGGTAAATAATAAGCGATACAAGGTTCTGTTCGGATTACCCCGAATATATCTTTTCGATTTTAACAGATAATATCGTGCTGTTGGGCTTGTTATATGTGAAATACCCGTAATCGTGAACGATATCGTTTTTCACGATTTTATCCTTCTCTGTTAACTGAACCCACACAGAGCCGTCGCTGCTTACGCTTTTCAGACTGAGGATGTATCCCTGGTACAACCCGTAGGAATCCCCGGAAGCAAGATAAATACCTGTTCCATTCATCAGTACCTCGCTGGCTCCGGAATTTATTGATATTAAAAATAACAGAAAAAATAAAATTAATACGTATCTTCTCAATAACATAATATTTTCTTTGAGTTTGTACGCATGCTTATATATTTCCTTTGCATCTCGAAGAACCATGGCAATTTCTGTCAGGCTGTGCTCTGGAAGAACCGCATTTGAGGTAACCACCAATGTTAAACTGGATCTGATGGGAGCAAGCCGTGTGCTTAGTACCAAGGTGGCAACAAAACACATATTGCTACTCAATTATAAAGGCATAGATATCTCAATGTACCCCAGCGGCAGGATGCTCATCAAGGCAGGGAGCGAAGAGGAATCTCTTAATATTGCCAGGAGTATTCTGGAAGAAATCGGGCTGGCGATCGACCAAAAAAATGATACAATCTTAAAACAATAATAACCTGTGAAACTATGAAAAGTTATTTAATAGTATGGTTTAACAGCGAGGGCGGGAAGCCGTCCGAGATCAATCAGCGTCTTATGTCCCTTGGATTTAAACCGATGCAGGGAACCCATGACTATGTTTATGAATGGAGAAAGGATGTTGAAGTGGAAGAGATCCTCCGTTTTGGCGATAAAGTCCAGGTGACATTGCGCGGCCTGGATGTGATGTTCAAGCTTGAAACCGTCAGCTGATATTGTTATCATATCTTTTATCTATTCTGTTAGCGAAAATTATTAGTTATAGGAAAACAATTACTAATTTGCCCGTTACCGATGTAACAGGCGCACGCTACGATGAGCTAGCAGAAGATCGGCAGAAGAACCTTGGAACGAATCCAGGCTTCCGGGTGTAATTGCCCCATGACCGTTCAAGGTCTAAAAGGAAGCGGTTCGACTGGATTTTCTTCTTAATGAGTGCAAAGAAAGCGCCAGGAGCGCAATTTACGGCGAAGACAACACAAATTAGTGTTGCGAGGGTGCTGTAAGCCCCAAAGGGTCTGCTCATCAACCCGACCATCATTTTTAAGCATCATTTTACAGGGAGCTGCTCGATGTTATTTAATGCTCCGGTAATGTCCCTGAACCTGTATTCCCGGTTGATCCTGTTTCCCCGTTTTTCAAGTACATTGTCCCTGTGCATTCTTGCAAGATATGTGGATACGGTGCTGAGACCGATATTCCCATAAATGGTTTCATATCGCGTTTTTACATCAAGAGATGAGAACCAGGCCCTTGAAAATTCGAACCGCAAAAACATTTCCAGCCGTTCTTTCAACGTAAGATTGGATTCAGGGTAAGCTGTGCCCTGGGAAAATGATGGTTCCTGCGCTGCAGGGTCAGCAGGTAAAACCGATTCTATGAACTTGACTGCTGAAACAGCCAGAAATTCTCCTTCAAATTCAGCAAAAGCCCGTGTGCCGTCATCCTGAACTATGTTTATCTGCACTTCATCCGCATCTATGGAATTTAAATATTTGACTGCAAGCACTGCTGAATCAGGCCCTTTGTAATTTACAGTACCTGCATTTTTTCCTTCGGTTTCAAGCCGTATTTTCATAATGCCTTCAAAAATATGAGGGCTGTCCGCCTTGTTAAGGCGAACAGCAACGCCTCCGGACATCCGGATTTCCCCTCCGATGTCTCCAATCGGGTGAAATATATTGTGAACAAGATGTTACAATGAATGTCATACTATTTAAGCTTTCAGTGGAAATATAGGTCATTAGATGTTATATACAGAAAAAAGAGTATTAAAAGTTATATTTTTAAAAAATCAAGTTTTAAAATTGTATTTACAAATTTAAACTAAAAAAATCGTTATTTATCTTTGAAAAACCTCAGGATATTCTGGATATGTTTTCCATTTGAAACCATGGGGTTGCATTTTATTGATTAAACACACTTGTTCACATCTTTTCAATTGAAATTAAGGTCGGGTCAAATAAGATTGAAAAATTAGGGTTAAGTGAGATCAAACGAGAGATTAAGCAAAAATATAACTTGTTAAAACTCTAAATTAAAAATTGACCTCTGTTTATGGTTATTATTGATTAGAGAACCACCGAAATGTAAAGACAATCTTTCCATGCGAAACATAGGGGTAGGGTTTTTCCACTTAAACACATCTATTCACAGATTTTATGGAAAATAGAATCTTATTATTGTTTAGATTTCTCGTATTCACTCGTTTGCTCTCCTGCCGTAATTCTCATAGGATATCATCTGTTCAAGCTTTTTCCTGGAATTTTCATTGTGTTTCTGAGGCGCTATCTCAGGATACCCCAATGGAATAACCGTGAGCACAAAACAGTTATCCGGCACTTTCAGTATTTCAGCTACCTTATCCCGTTCGATACTTACCCAGCACGATCCGATGCCCAGTTCCCATGCCTCAAGCATCATATTCTGTACTGCCATAGCAGCAGCGAATCTCGTTTCGCCGATGCTCTCGACCCAGGAGAACTTCCCGCTCACAGGAGGCACGACCACAGCGATTGCCATGGGAGCGTCCTCAAGATAACCCGAATACCTGGCAAACCTGGCTATGGCCTTCAGGGTCTCTTTATTCTTAATGATTATGAAGTCCCATGGCTGGGTATTAAAAGGACTTGGCGCCCATCTCCCGGCTTCCAGTATCTTCCTGATAATGTCCTCTGTAATTATTTCCGGTTTAAACTGGCGAACAGCGCACCTGTTCCTCACTGCTTCCAAAACGTCCATGCATTCCCTTCATAGTTCCGACCTGGCGGAATTTAAATCTATTGGATTACAAAAAAATTAATAAGCGGATTGAAGCGAGGATAACCGCTGGATGCGCTTTAGCATGTTGGGATGTGTGCTCAGGATTTCCATTATCTTATCCGTTGTGCTTATTTTAACTGGTTTTGTCCTGAGTAACAACAATTCATTCCTGTCGATGGTGCCGCTTTTATCAAGGTCGATCTGGGATAATTCTCTTATATCGCTGCCTGCGAGGGACGGATCGCTGGCAAAAAACGCTTTCATGCCCTCGATTTGCTTTAACGATTCCTTCGGGACCCTGGCGCTGCCGTAAACAAGCTTGTAAAGGGCGGATGCAAGGTGATGCGGTGCATTTCCAAGTTCGACCGAGCCTTCATCTGCGTAGTATTCCCTGATTCTTGACACGTACAGCACAAGAAGATTTGTAACTAGATATAACACAAAGGCTGCTATTCCGATAAGGACATTGTTCCCGCGCTCCCTGTCGCCTGAGAAGAGCGAGTTCCATGCAAGATACCAGCATATCATCGGGATTACGCTTATCATCGTTATTACTACCACATCCTTGTGTTTAAGGTGTGAGATCTCATGGCCTAAAACTGCCCTGAGTTCCTTTTCATTAAGGAGATTAAGTATTCCTTCCGTGACGCATACGCGCCCGTCGCTTGCCCACCTGCCGAACGCAAAGGCATTCGGGATCGGTATTTTTGCAATGCCTATCCTTGGCTTCTGGACTCCGGCATAACTTGCAAGTTCCCCGACCATCCTGTGAAGGGCAGGATATTCAGTCTCACTGACATATCTTACCCCCATAGACCATTCAACCATCTTCGGGCCTATCATGTACTGGATCAATAACATGATAGAAGCCAGAATTCCGTAAAAGAAAAATCCTGTAATTCCCATGTAACTTGCTGCAAATGCAACAATCCCGTAGACTATGGCGAACAGCACCGCCATTACCAGATACAATCTTAATTTAAGCCACATATTTTCCTTACCTCTACTTTTTCCTCAGATAAATACTTTATCCAGTTTGCTGCGCGCAGATTTAAGCGCTTCGCTTCCCGCTATCTCGGCTGCAAAACAATCAGCCATGTATTCGATCTCCGATCCCTTTGATGACGAGAAAGTCATCAGGGCAAGTTGTTTCAAGTAGGGTGTCCTTGAATTATTGCGGACGTGCCATGCCTCATGGGCCAATACTGCTTTTAATTCATCATCACCCAGAGTCTCAAGCAGGCCGAATGAAATGAAAATCGATCTCCCGGAGGCAAAAGCCCTGGGGATAGCAGAGTCATAGTAATACACAGTTGCAGATGCCAGCCTGTCCACAAACTCCTGCGTCCACTCCATAATATTCCCCGCAGGCCTTGCGTCAAGGCGCCTGACAAGTATCCGGTCATAAAACCGCAGGACTCCGAATATTATGACCGTGGATATCATTACATAAGCAGCATAGAGATAGAACGAAAGCATATACCCGCATCTCATCAGATAAAATGCTGAAGCAATCGCAAGAAGAACCGCCACCTGGGCTGAAACAAACGTAAAAAGCCTCTGCCTGGGCTTCCTGATCATAAGGCTCGCCGCAAGTAGTGTAATTGAGATGACCACGAAAAGGCCGACAAAAGGGGCTAAATCAGGCAGCGTCAGGCACAAACCGTAGCAGTCAATTTCACTCAATATGTTCATTTTTTATCACTGTACTTTGAGAAATTCGCAAGTGCAAGCGGTCCGAATGCATCCACGAGGCTGTCCAGGATTTTTGTGGTGATCTCAGAAGCAGCTTCTTCCTCGGAAAATGAAGGCTCATACACATAACGCACCCTGCCGTTTATGGTTTCGACATGTCGCGCTGCATATCCAGCCTTGACAAGCCTGTCGAGGGTTCCTGCAACACTAGTCAACGGGATATTCGTTTTCCCGGTCAGTTCTGAGGTCGTCATCTCGCCTTCCCTCCACAGCGCTTTCATGATTTCAGCTTCAATGGGACTGAAGAACTTAGTAAGACCGTCGTTAGAAAGATTGATCTGATCCAGCTTGACCATAGTTTTACGATTGACGTAAAGGTTATTAAAGTTTGCGCATCTAATCTTTCTTAAGCCATGGCAT
>CABMIA010000027.1 GCA_902386085.1 uncultured archaeon | reverse complement strand
TTTCTCTTCGGATTTATTGAAAAAGAACTGGAATGTTTATTTTGGGTTTTTCCTTCGCCAGATCGGGGCGATCAATGTATGGGTGATTTTTCCACTGTATCTTGTGAGCCTCAGAGCGAATGAACTGGAGGTAGGATTGATATATTCCCTTAACCCTACCCTGCAATTTTTCATTATGAGGCGGCTTGACAGGATCAACACTTCAACCCTCATCCACGCAGGTGATTTATTCTCGGCAGCGGCTTTTATCGCCCTCATTCCGATGACCATTTACTACCAGGCGGTTGTGGGCATGATACTGATCGCCCTTTCCTATTCCTTCCTTTATGTGGGCTCCACACGCATGCTCATAGAAACAAACGAAGAAAAAGGTGCAGCCGCGGGCTTACTCAACTCATCGATCGCATTTGCGACCATAATCGGATCCCTTATAGGCGGTGTAATCCTGGAATATTATAGTTTCAGGGCTGTAATGGCAATGGGTGCGTTTTTTGCTGTCCTGGGCTACGTTGTCGTGCGTTTCAATAGTTCAGGCAAACCTCAAAAAAGTTCCTGAAGAGCTCATTTCCCCGCTCGGTGTGTGAGACTTCGGGATGCCACTGGACACCGTAGAGTGGTTTTGTCCTGTGCTTCATGGCTTCAATCTCGCTGATCCTGGAACGAGCAAGCCTTATGAAATCGGGCGGGAGAGAGGAGACTTCGTCCGCATGGGATGCCCATACGTGTGTGCTGGGACCAATACCTTTTAGAATATCATCTTCTTCGAGTATCTCTATTTCGACTGCCGCATAGCCGCCCGCTGAGCCTGTCCTCACCGTTCCGCCCCAGGCAAGCGCCATAACCTGGTGGCCGAGACAGATACCCAGGATCGGCAGGTCGAGTTCTTTGACATAAGCGCTGCAATTGCCTGCGCGCTCAAGCGTTGGGCCGCCGCTGAGTATAAGCCCGTCCGGCTCTTTTGCCAGGATTTCCTCTGTGGAAGAGGTATTTTTCATAAGTTCCACTTCCTGGTCTAAATCCCGGACGGCGCGGTGGATCAGGTGACAGAACTGACCATAGTTGTTGATTACGATGATTTTTACCATTTATATTTACCTTTGGTTTACAGATTTTTAAATACTTTTAGTTTTGTCAGATGTATTGTAGCATACACTTCATGACCTTGCTGCGCTTACATGTTGCTCTAAATCTACTTGAATGCTACTGAGTTGTTATAACGCCGTCGCCCTCAGCCCCAATCAAACACGAAGCTGTCTCAGGCCCTATTCCCCTCGAAGCAAGCGCTACCGCCGCAGTCTTCCCATTCAAGAGCACAATAACCTTCGTGTGAAGCTTTTAGTATATAAAGTGACCAATATACGGTCTATGGAAGTAAAGCAAATTGTCAGAGTACCCAAAAATCATGAAATAAAAATAAAAATCCCTCTGGAACTTCCTGAAAATGAGATGGTAGAGGTGATTTTAATCACGAAAAAACAGGAAGGTTTTAAGGATAAAATCCGGGAGTTAAAAAAAGCTGCAAAAGATAATCTATTCCTCGAAGATTTGAAAGAAATATCAGAAGATTTCAAAGCAGTTGACTTCGAAGGACTGGGCGATGCAGTATAGATTCTGCCTGTTGTTAATGTTCTACCCATAACTTCAAGAAAGCCAGGCAGAAAAGTTTACCCAAATGAGGTACTGATACCTGCTTTTACTGAAGGGCTCGAAAAAGAATCTATTGTGCTCTGTTATCAAATCAGGACACTTGATAAAAGGCGCCTGATTAGAGAAACGGGTAAGAGGATTTTTCATTGCAGGAAAAAATAATCGAAGCGTTAAGTTTCCAGTTGGGAATTCCTTGAAAGAAAAGCTTCAGCTTTTCACTTCCCCAAATACATGACATCCTTCACATCTTTAAAATGCGGGTCGCCTGTCATGAGCCTGACTCCCTCCCTTTTTGCAGTTGCGTAAACGATAGAATCACCAAGACCCCATTTCATCTTATGTTTTATTTTTGCGGATTCAACAGCAATATTTTCATCGACCTCAAAGATGTATGACCTCTGCCTTATCGCTTCCCGTGAAGCTTCAGCCAGCCGCTCGTTATCAGGATAAGGAAAATCCCGCAGGAAAGAATTATATACTTCCGCAATATTGATGGCACTGACTATCACTTTTTCATTAGAATTTTCAATTAATTCCCTTACTTTTTCCCCGGGGACGCTCCCATTAAAATATTCTATCCAGCCCCAGGAATCAATCAAGACGGTCATCTTCTTCCTCGTGCCTGTTAAATTCTTTTAGCCCAGGAAACGCTCCAAAATGCGACTTCTTAAACTTCTTCTTAGATTTGATAAGCGCCCGAATAACATCTTCGTAGCTCTTGAGGTTCAGCTCCTTTTTCAAAGCATTGAGTTCTTTTAGGAGGTCTTCATGTACTTGAATGGTTGTTACCATTTTATCGCCTATAGCTCTATAGGTAATAGATAGTATAAAAGATTACTTCCCCTTTTAACATTTCCACCCCTACTCCCAGAACCTCTTCGTCTTCGCATAATTCCTCTCCGCAATGAGAATATCCCTGTAAAACTCCTCTTCGTCCTCCCTCAGTTTCCCGATCACCCTCGAAGCAGTCTCAGGCCCTATCCCCCTCGAAGCCAGCGCTATCGCCGCAGTCTTCCCATGCGAGAGCACAATGTTCGCATTCCTGTAAACCCTCGCGGTTCTTTTCCTCTCCTCCTCTGTCTTCTGCTTATCCGGCTTCTTCATGAGCTTGATCTCCTCTTCCTCCCAGGGCTTGAGTGCAGCTATCAAACGACTGCTGCATAACGGGCACTGGGGATGCTCAGGCACCCTGTTAACCACTGTATGTGAGCGCCATTTCCTGCAGTTCACACAGAAAAGGATAACATTGTCGTTCATTATCCGGCTCTTGAGCGCCATTATTATAGAACTGTCTGCCCTCTCCGGCGCCATCAACTCCCTGCCGCCGAGGAAACCAGCTTCGCCTATGGGACTTGAGGGCTGGATAACAAGTTTCACGCCACCGCCCTGGATCGCACCCAGGACCTCTCTTGCGCGTGCTATGTCAAGCTTGTCATGGAATATCTCCCGGACGGCTTCATCATACATGGGCGTATGCTCAAAAACCTCAAGCAGTTTCTTCATGCTTACGCGCCCATAATCCATGTCCCTGCTCAGGGCGCCGAATTTCCGGGCCACGTGCACCA
>CABMIA010000026.1 GCA_902386085.1 uncultured archaeon | reverse complement strand
GTTATCCAGAAAATATGGTACCTGAAGGCACCAGGTTCGGTCATATATCCTCCCTATTTACCGGCAGGAGATGACCGCTTAGAACCGTGCTTTCAAACCGCCTGCATTCGAGGATTTCTGCCCTCAATTTTTCGTTCAGCTGTTCAAGATCCGAAGTACGCTCTTTGACCTGTCGTTCGAGATCGTCGAGGGTTTTTATAATCTCCTCATCCACGATTTTACTTCGGGTGATATCGATAGCTGAACAAAGTACCTGCCCCTTTGAAACAAGCATGGGGGAGATTACGAATAGGGACACCGTGCCGTCCTTTTTCAGGAACCGTGCTTCGTGTTCCCAGGATTTCTGGTCCTTTTTCGGGTCCTGTTTAAGATCCGTGATGAACTGGTGTTGTTCTTCTTTGTCAGTCCAGATAACGGAGATCTCCTTACCGATAAGATCCCGGCGATCGTACATCAGCCATTGGGCGCATTTTGGATTGATTTCACGAATCTGCAGATCCTTGAGGTTAAAACAGAATATACCATCCTGGGAATTGTCAAGGATGTTTTTGACCCGCGTCCGTTCTTCACGCAATTTGATTGCATACGATGAGCCAACAACACCGATGGTGATAAAGATTGCAAACCATGCTGTAGCAATCGCTATCTGGGTTGGATCTGAATTCCCCAGCAGGTATATGAGGCTGATATACATCAGGCTCAAAGCCAGTGAAGATAGGACTGCCCGTTCCGGGTATAAATAAATAACCAGGATGATCGGAAGGATATAATGAAAAGGAAAGACACTGAAAATACCGTTCATAAGTGAAAAAACAGAAGTGAGGAAGGCACCGATAGATGCGATGGCGACGAGGAACAGGCGAAGCACTTCTGCATTTTCAACCGATAATTGTTCCACTGGTTGTCCCCTGCGATAATTCCCAGCCCGGCTGATAATGGGACCTGGTATTATACTAATTATTGATATGTTAACATATATTTATATATCGTGTGGTTATTTCCCACAAAAGCACCACATAATTTAAACATTTTCATTTGGGTGGGCAATGAGTCTGTTTCCAGTCCAGGGAATTGATCTTCTCAAGATCTTCAAGTTTATTGATGTTGGTGAATGTTTTAAGATCAGGGTCAAGAATTTTTAATTCGTCAACGGGAACGTATAGTGCGGACACGCTCGTGACCATCGCCCGGAGCGACAATGAATCGTGGCTTTCGAGATAGGAGAGCAGAGCAGTCCTCCGGTAGACTGCATGCAGGGGTTCGAGCATATCGGGATTCCATCTCGGTATCACCGCATCATAATTGTCTATCATATCAAAAAGACGTCCAATTACTGCCGGATCTATACAGGGCATGTCACACGCAGAAACAAAGATGAGTTCTCCCCGCGCAGCAAGCGATCCTGCATGAAGACCGCCGATGGGGCCTATCCCCACCCGGATGTCACTGATGCATCGGATTCCTTCAATCTGCCGGAAGCGTTTGCATTGTTCCGGATTCCTGGCAACAAGGATAATCTCATAAACAACCTGATGGAGCGAATCAACCAGGCGCTCAATGAACGTCCTGCCCTCGTACATAAAAAAATATTTTTCCTGCCCGTTTGCACGCCGTGCCTCCCCACCAACCAGTACAACTGCAGATCTCACATCAGATCTCCTCTCATCATCCTGTTGGCTTTTTCTAATACAGTGTTTTTGGGAAAATTAAATACCGGAAGATGATTAGCTGTTGGCTTCATGTCTTTGCCCTTCTTAATCCTTTTTTTTCCATGGCAATCAATGCCTCCTTGATCCCGACATATGGTGTGAAACCCCCGATACCATGTGCAGCAAGGATACGATGACAGGGAACAATAAGTGGCGTGGGATTGCGTGCCATTGCCTGACCGACTACACGCGGGGCAGTGCCCACATGGTCTGCGATTTCCCCGTAGGTTGACGTACTGCCGTACGGCACTTGTTGAACTTCCCTGTATATTCTGCTGTAGACCGTATCATTATGCAACGCAATGCTGTCAAGTCCTGAAAGGTTGACCATGTGTCCTGCGCAGTAGTGTCTTATCAGGTCAGGTACTTCTCCCGGAATACCTGTTGCAGCAAACCTGATCCTGTGAACAATTATTCCGTCCCACCATACGTGGACATACCAAAGCCCGAACCGGCATGCACCTCCTACGATTTCCATGCTGAGATCACTTCACTGAACCGGGTAATTTCACAAACGATTATTTCATCCTGGATCCAGGCAGGGAGAGCACGGAAAACTTTCCTCTCTAAAAACCGCCTCTCCCCAAAAACCAGCACGCCCCGGTCTTCCGGCGTACGGAGCACCCTGCCTAGTGCCTGAAGGGAGCGATTAATCGCGGGCAGTGTATAACAAAGAAATTCACCCTCCTCACCGAACTTATGCCTGAAATATTCGATCATCATTTTACGCACACGGTTGAATGGGGCAAGCGGCAGCCCGATGACCATTGCACCGTTCAGCATCTCACCACGATAATCAAGACCTTCGCTCCACTTCCCTCCGCAGACAGCAAACAGGACTCCGGATTTGCCCTGTGCAGGGAGGGACAGGAAATCTGAAAGGGCTGAGCTGGCATCAGTTGTGTCCCGTGGCTCGATAAAGATTTTTCTTCCCGGTATATGAGGGATAGTAAGTCCTGCATATGTTTCAAGAATCTGGTAACTGGGGAAATAAATTGCAAGGTTTCCCCCGACTTCACAAAATACTTTGATATAGTTGCATATCCGGGCATTATTGTCCCTGTCCTGACGCATTGAAAAAGCAGTTGTTGTATCGTTCGTGCAGAATATCAGACGTTTTTCTTTGGGGAAATTATTTGGCAACGCAAGTGTCGTTACCGGTATGTCACCAAAGTAATAACGGGCGTAGCTGTCAACCGGGGAAAGCGTTCCCGATATCAGGATACAACAGGCATGCGAGGTGCAGATCTCCTGCATGGGTACCGCGGGGTCGATATTGCGCACTTCCAGGGTAATCCCCTCAATCGCTTTCCGGTATACAGTAAGATAAGCAGGATCTGTTGCGGACTGCGAGAGCCTGAACAGGAAATTTGTCAGCCTCTCTATGGCAGTTTCACGATATTCCCCGGCCTTCAGGTTTTTTTCCCGTATAGATTCGGAAATCCCCATCAGGTCGTCTACGATTTCATCCATATTTTTATAGAGGGATTCGCGCACCACCATCCGGTCAAAAATAGAGGGATCAAACCAGTCTTCCACCTCTACGGAGTTTGCAATGCCCTGGATAAACGCGGTGAGCCGGGGGAGAACATGGCTGACTGCATCTGCACCTTTATGTCGCTTGCGCTGACCTGACAGTCCCCGGGATGCCTGTTCGAGGTCCCGTTCCTCCAGGGTCACACTTTCAATGTTAGTGATGACATCACCGCAATTATGTGCTTCATCAATAAGGAGCAGGATATCCTGCGGTTCGACACCAAGGTTGGCATAGAGTTGCTCGCGGATCTTTCGGTCAAAGAGGTGATAATAGTTAAGGATGACAATATCGGCATTCCGTGCAGCATGCATCATCAGCTCGTAGGGGCATATTTCCCCGCAGAATTCCCCCAGTTTTCCCGGCAGTACAGGGCTCGCGATAAGACGATCTGCCCTGGTGCGAAGTTCTGATGAAGGGACCATCTTTACACCCGCAGCCTCGGCCTGCACAAACATTTTGCTGTTGATAAAATACGGGCAGAAAAGCGGGTGTTCCTTATCCATGCGCCGGATCTGCTGCCTGATAAATGGATCTTTCGCCGGGATGAGTGCCCCCTTCTCTGCACGGTCACGCATGAGTGAGTTTGAAAATGCTTTGACCCCCTCGCACCTGCGGTAAACATCGCCTTCACCCCCAAGCGGGCACATGCTCCCCTTTCCAATGATGTACACCGCTTTAATCTGGGGTTTTTTTGTGCGCACCAGCTCCAGTTCGCGGATGAATGTGGTAAGCTGGCTTATTGTGCGAACAGCAATTATCACTTTTCTTCCCTTTCGCTCTGCAAGAAGAGATGCCACGATACTCGACTTACCGCTGCCGGTTGGCGCGTCTACCATGGCGATCCCGCCTTCCCGTGCACACTGTGCCGCTACTTCAAGCATATGGCGCTGGCCGTGACGGTATTCGGCATATGGGAAATAGGAATCGAAGGTATCCATTGGAGTACGTTTAGTGCTGAAGGGTTTTATGAGCGTCGGAATAAGACAGGCTGGTGTAATTAAAAAACTGCATTCAATTTGTTATGGATAAGACTGGTTGGGATGAAAGAGTTATTTAGACCGGAAAACTATAGTGAATATTCTCTCTCACTGTAAAAACAAGGGCCCGTTTTCTTTGTACAGTATATGACGTCATCTATCGGACAATTCAAAAGGTTAATAAATTGTCCAAATCTATCGTTTCGATATAACCTGAGGCGACCAGCACGGAGATCAATGAACCGGCAGCTCAGAAACAGGCACCGGAAAAAAATATTGTTTCCCGAAAGCGCAAAGGGGCGTCCTTATGCACGTTACATGTTTTTCCCTCTTTGATTCACATTATCGATTTTTATGTAAAGGGATCGATTAAAATCAACCGGATACTACAGGGAAACCGGGAATTGCATTTGTTCAGGACCAGAAAAGATGAAATTTTAAAATACAAGGGAACAGGTCCGCGGGTTTCCATTGAAGAGATCGGATTAAACCGAAAAAGTGACGAAAAAATTTATACAGATATTATAAACTCACCTGAGTTCGTTTTAGGAGAATTTGATCAGGACGGCTATATTCTGCCTGCCCAGGTAACGATCCGTTCAATTCCAACTGTCACCAGGGAACAATTTTTACCTAGAAAAAAGTTCAGGCTGTTTCTTGTTTCAGTCTATGGTCGTCTTGGGGTAAGAAAAGAGTACCGGGGAGATTTGATTTCGTTTATCAATGAACTGAAAATATATTCAAAATTATTGGGAAATGATATCAACATCCCCGTACTGCTCGATGTAAATTATGATCTTTTATCGATCACGTTCGCCTATATCAGGGGTCCGACAATTCGTGAAAGCCTGCATAACATCGGGGCTGTTTTTCTTGATCGCGATGTGGAAGCCAACCCGGATTTGAATAAAATTCCTGATGAAGACCGCTGGTTAATCCAGGCTGATGACAAAACCGGGTCTCTTTTCAGCGTAATTAATGCGGCGTTCATTGAGGATTTGTTCTGTGAAGTCAAAAAAATTCATGATTGCGATATTCTTATCAGCGATGTAAAATACGGGAATATTATTGTTGAATCGCTGAGTCACAAACCCTACCTTATTGATTTTGAATCGTCACGCGATTTGTCGTCGTTTGGAAGATATGTCAAAAATATCCAGAAAGATCAGGAAACAGAATTTTTTCATCGCCTTTTCTTTTCTCCGAAAAACACATAACTCTTCGATGAAATTGGCATTGGGGTAATTCCTCAAAATAGATTTGATTGAAAGATCATTTTTTTATCAATAGACACGAACAAATTAAAATCCCAATAAAAATTCCAAATATAATCAACCTCGCAACAGCATCAGTGATTCCTGATAACTTTTCTCTTTCAATCCGTAAAAGTATCACCAGTTTATCGTATAATATAAAATCGGAAAATTTAACTTAATACAGTTCGAGTGAAAGTTACGGTGAACTTCCAGAAAATTTGTGATGGTGGAGTCACCAGAATAACGGAGTACACAAGACAATGATCGACCAGTTACTTGAAGGAAATAAAAAATTCCGTGATACGGTATTTAAACAGAACATTGAACATTACCAGGAACTCACAAAAGGACAGAGCCCTCCTGTTCTCTGGATCGGGTGTTCAGATTCACGCATCCAGACCGGGCATATTACCCAGATGCAACCTGGACACCTGTTCATTCAGAGGAATATCGGGAACGTCGCCCCGGTCCATGACTGGAATTTCGCAACTGTACTTGAGTATGCGATAAAACATCTCAAGGTCAAGGATATTGTTATCTGTGGACATTCTGATTGCGGTGCGATAAAGGCACTTGATAAAGAGACCGATGATGTTTATATACCCCTCTGGCTCAACAACGCCATTGAAGCCAAACAGCGTGTTGATGCGAAAATCAAAAAACCGGTAACTCCGGAAGAGGTTAAGGAACGATCCACGAAGATCGAACAGGAAAACGTCCGTCTTCAGATAGAACACCTTAAAACCTATCCGCTGGTGAAAAAGGCGCTGAAAGATAAACAGATCGAGATCCACGGACTCTATTATAATCTTGATACCGGGGGACTCTCAAAAATTGTGTGATCAGAACTCCTTTTCAATCTCTTTTTTTATCCTGTCCAGTGATATGCGCCCGATACGGGTGATCTGTCTGTTGACAAGGACTATGGGGAGG
>CABMIA010000025.1 GCA_902386085.1 uncultured archaeon | reverse complement strand
TAAAACGCGTGTTTGTGACAGCATTTGACGTTGCGCCCGAGTGGCATGTGAGGATGCAGGCCGTTTTCCAGAAATACTGCGACAATGCGGTGTCAAAGACCATCAATTTCCCGAATGATGTGGATATCAAGGAAGTTGAAAAGGCGTATATGCTCGCATATCAATTGAAATGCAAGGGAATTACGGTTTACAGGTACGGCAGCAAGGAAGAGCAGGTATTGTACCTTGGGGACAGGCTGGAGAAATACGTATCTGCGGATGCTGAATACGCGGGTGGGTGCGCTGCGCCAGTGTGCCCGGTGTAGTCTGGACTATCCAATCTTTTCCATCCGGATTTCAAGCTCGAAATTAGTGAAGTCCACCGTTTGTGGAGAGATTATAGTTCTATCAGCCTGCGTGAATTGCCCGCAATTTACCCGGTGCTAAAACGCGATAGATTTCTTGCATGGAATTGCTTCAATTTCAAATAAACACCTCAGCACGTAATAACATCAAATTTATACCCTGTCAGGGCAAGTAGAACGAAATTATGGAAGTCAAGGTCATAAGAAGCCCGGATAGGAAAAAGACCATCCAGGCCAGAATGGTTGGAGAAACACTTGTAGTACATCTCCCCCTCGGAATACACCGTGAAGAGGAGCGAAAAATCATAGAGGAGATGAAGGGAAAAATCGAGAAAAAGAGGCTGAGGAAGCAAATCAATAAAGACGATTATCTGATAAAGCGGTTTACTGATTTTAACAATAAATATTTCCAGGGAAAGCTAAAGGTAAATTCCATTAGATTTGTAACTAACCAGGAAAGGGCAAATGGAAGCTGCACACCCAACAGGGGCACTATCCGATTATCTCACAGGCTTCTGGAAATGCCTGAATGGGTGCTTGACTATGTGATTATGCATGAGATGACACACCTGGTGCACCCGAATCATTCAAAGGAATTCTGGGCAAAAGTTGGTGAGTATAAATATACGGAAAGAGCCAGGGGCTTCCTGATGGCAAAAGGAATGGAGAACATGATGGAAACCGATGGCGATGGAGTCTGAACATAGAATTGATTACACGCCCATTCAATTTCTCATTCATACTGCAATTCCATCGCGTTTAATATTTAAAATCAATGCAGTTTTCCTTTTGAGCCAGTCTTTTTCTTTTATAGGAACAAGAGATATGAGAGTATCGAATTTAAGAGATAATGAGGACGCAATATCACCGGTGCGCTCAATCTCTGCGCAGGCATGGGAAAAATCTTCAAGGATTATGGCTATGTCTATATCGGAATCGCTTCTTTGCTCGCCCCTTGCATAAGAACCAAATAGCATCATACTTTTAAGCTTGCTTCCGTACCTCTTTTGCAGCCCGTCTTTCAGTTCTTGAAGGAGATCTTTAATGGGTGATTCGGTTCCGGTTTTATTGAAGTTTCGTGTAATCAATTTAAATCACTGTTCTCATAAGCAATGGTATTTAATCCTATAATTATCTATCTTAACGATATTTTATTTTTTCCTTCCCCCTAACGGACACCCCACGGAGCGCCGGCGGACAAAGAGTGGAGATTTAACGGAGACATGACGATTTATCATTTTACGTTTTTTATCTGCCATTTTGACCAGCGGTTCCGAAGATGCCGAACGAAATAATCTCCGTACCCGACAGGAGCAGAACAATTTCAAAAACCTTATAACAAATCAGGCAAATTTCACACATGTGATCAAACATGGTCGTAAAAATAGGTTTTATTAAACTTGGAAATCTTGGGACCTCACAGGTGATAGATCTATTACTTGATGAGATCGCAGCGAGAGAGGGAATTGCAGTACGTGTGTTCGGAACAGGGGCGAAGATGGGGAAGGACGAAGCAGAGCACACAAAACACTTTAAGGAGTGGAGCCCGGACTTTACAGTGATGATAAGCCCCAACTCAAGCGCGCCAGGCCCGACGGCGGCGCGGGATGTCTGGAAGGGTGTTCCCACAATAGTGGTTTCGGACGGCCCGACCAAGAAAGAGGATAGGGAGAAACTGGAACAGGCCGGATTTGGCTACATCATACTGCCAGTTGACCCCTTGATCGGGGCAAAAAGGGAATTCCTCGACCCGGTCGAGATGGTTTCCTTCAACAGCGATGCCGCAAAAGTGTTATCGGTTTGCGGCGCGATCAGGCTTGTCCAGACCGAGATCGATAAGGTAATCGACCAGGCCGCAGCAGGTACAAAGCCACTGGCGCTCCCGAAGATTCTTGCAAAACCCGAGAAATGCGTTGAAAGCGCAGGCTTCAGTAACCCTTACGCAAAGGCCAAGGCACTTGCTGCCCTTCACATTGCTACCAAACACGCTGAGATCGATTTCCCGGCATGCATTGTGCTGAAAGAGGTTGACCAGATCCCTACCACCGCAGCGGCAGGACACGAGGCTCTGCGCGCGGCCGCAAGACTTGCGGACGAGGCGCGCGAGATGGAGAAGGCAAACGACTCAGTTCTCAGGAAACCTCATGCAAAAGATGGAAGGCTCCTCTCCAAGACTAAACTGCTGGAGAAACCCCAGTAAATGTTTAATGGAAGTGTCTTCACTTCCATTCTATTTTTAAAAAACTGATTTGTTTAAAAAACTATCATATTATTAAAAAAGGATTATACCTTTATTTGTTCAGGTGAAAATCCTTTCTGGATAAGAACGGCCTTCATCCTGGTTTTATGATTCCCCTGAAGCTCGATAATATTATCTTTTATCGTTCCGCCGCAGGCAAATTTAGATTTCAGATAAGACGTTAACTCCTGCAGGTTTATCTCGCTGGGGTTAAGTCCCTCTATCACCGTAACTTCTTTTTTATATTTTCGCGTATCTATCTTTATTACTATTCTCTGCTGTTCTTTTGCCACTTCTTCGCATATGCAAAGCTCTTTTGGCAATCCGCAGACAGTACACATTTCTGAACTCATTTGTTGGATTAATACCTCCATTCTTATATTACGCCAGAGTGTTATATAACTTCTTAATGCCCCACGTATTAAAATATAATGATGTAGAAATTGCAACTGAGATCGAATTTGCAAGAACCATATTAAGCCAGGTAAAGGGATTAATGTTCAGGAAGAGTATTCCTCCCGGTTTCGCTATGATATTTGAAATGAAGAAACCATCCTCTGTGAATGTCCACATGCTTTTTATGCGTTTTCCAATTGATATTATATTTTTAAATGAAGAAAAAAAAACAACAGGTCTTTATCGATTGAACCCCTGGAGCGGGTACAAAGCTATGGCTGACATTAAATATGTTATCGAAATGAATGCAGGTACGATCGAGAAATACAAACTTTCCATTGGCGGACAGATGGAATTTGACGATATCTGAAGATGATACTATGGCTCTACCAGGGAAATTAATTGGTAATATCGTGATAACCGATAAGCGAGGGATTGATGAATTATACAATACAAGTTTTTACGGGCGTCCCAGGGAAAATACGCTGGAACTTTCCTTTGCAGAAAGCGCCTATCTTATCTATACCGGGAAGATTACAGTGGAGTTTGAAGGAACAGAGCTTGATTTTAAGCAATTTTTCCTGAAAGCCGGCAGCCTGGTAAAAAATTTTGAATTATTCTATATTGTTTATAAAGACCTGAGAGAGCGGGGATATTATATCCAGCCTTCTGTCACTGGTTTCAGGGTATATCCGCGCGGCGGGCATCCTGGCAAGACACCGGCGGAATTTTTTGTTTTTGTCACTTCAGAGAGGGTTCCGCTTTTACTTTCTGATCTCAGGAAGCATCTGGATGCTGCGGATAACCTTAAGAAACGCCTTGTTCTTGCGATCGTGGATGAAGAAAGCGATATTACTTTTTATGAGGTTAAAACAGCAATGCTGACCGGCTCTTCCGGATTAAATCTGGACAAAGCACTGGCTGTGGCAAGCCTGATTGAGGATCGATGTATGGTCTGGGATTCTGTTGCTGCAAACCTGCTCCATGGTTCCGGGTTTTTTGGAAAGCCCATGGATGAAGGACATCTCCAGTTATCCCTTGTCGAATCAGGATACCTTTTAAACAACGGAATCCTGGAGATTGAAAATGGAAATCATGAGAAACCGGATTTTATTGAGTTTTCAAGGCTTGCGTCCAGGATCGAAACAGATTTTGAGATTAAATATAAGGTTTATGAAAAACTCAGGACTGCAGGGCTTGTTCCCAAAACAGGCTTCAAATTCGGGACACACTTCAGGGTTTATAAAAATTTAAAAGATATCTCGAATATCACCCATTCCGATTATCTTGTACATGCAATAGAGGATGATCATATTTTTTCCCTGCAGCAACTTTCCCGCGCCGTGCGGCTTGCCAATAGCGTGAGAAAAGAAATGATCTTCGGCGCGGTGGATGCACGGGTTAGTTTTTTTGTTATAGGCAGGATGCGGCTGTAAGACAGGTTGGGCCGGGTGCAAATCTCTCAAAGCAGCCGGCATTATTGCCTATCCTTACATTTCTTCTTCTTTCTTTTTGCGCTTCACTACTCTCTCAAGTTTTTTGGCCCACATATCCTCGACTTGTGTATATTCGCACTCAAGATAATGGGTTACTGCCTTGGCCAGGGCATCCTTTGTGCTGCTCTCACCTGTCTTTTGCTTCAGGGCTTCGATGTCCTCCATTGTAAGAACTGTCTGTGCATGCATTATTTTTGCCATTTTAACCTCCTATGTAAACAAGATGATGCCGGAATTGCGGACACACCTTTTCGTGATATCTCATCATCATAGGAAAGTATTTAAACGTTACTAAAAATCAGCACATTTGGCTGTCTTAATTTTTTTGAAATAAGGTATATATGTATGGTCTTGGCCCGCCGGAAGGCATATGATGAGTGTAATCAAAATGATCAAGAAGGCTAAAATCCTCTCCAAGGAATCCTGCCAGCATGTCCTGGTCATAATTTTTGACATTCAACCCGCTGCATTTTTTGGCACCCTTTAACGAAAAGGCAGCAATAATAACATAGCCTCCTTTTCTAATAACTTTTTTTAACGTGGATAAGTACTCTTGCTGTTCGTTCTCTTCTAACAAGAAATGTAATACCGCCCTATCGTGCCACACAGCAATATCGCTTAAATCCCGGATATGAACCGGCCGGGTGATATCATCCACTATCCATCTTACCCGGGAGGTTTTTTCTTTACCTAATCTTTCTTTCAGCTTGTCCAGGGCTATTTCACTTATATCTGTAGCAATGATATTGCGAAATCCCTGATTGACAAGGTAATCAACGAATGTTGACGCACCTGCCCCCACATCCAGTATGGGATCGTTTTTATTGATATGGCATCCGGATAGTAATTTTATGGAAGCCTCGGGTATTTCTTCGTACCATGTCAGTTCATCCGCATCCAGTGCCGCATAGATTTCATTCCAGTGTTCTTTCATTGAAGCATTCATGATATTCGTATAATTCATTTCCTGCGTTTTTTCATGATATGGAACGTTGCCATTGTTATGAAAACAAGAACAAATGCTTCAAAACCAGGTGTTTTCTTACTCTCTCCTTCCGTTCCACTCGTCGGCTGGGGTGTTTCTTTCACTTCACCCTTA
The DNA here is from genome assembly GCA_902386085.1 of uncultured archaeon. Taxonomy (GTDB): domain Archaea; phylum Halobacteriota; class Methanosarcinia; order Methanosarcinales; family Methanoperedenaceae; genus Methanoperedens. Next base: position 977 of record CABMIA010000025.1, on the reverse strand, counting down.
AGGCTTGCCTCGGCCTTGCTCAATTCATCTTTTGCATATCCTACATATTCCAGGGCCGCAGCATTATCTTTTTTCCAGAAAGATGCCAGGGCCTGATTGGTATTATAATCCTCGGCATTTTTAAGGTGAGCCTCTGCCTCAGATACATCCTTTCCCTGCGCCTTTGCCTGTTTGATGCTTGTGGATAGCGATCTTATTAAGTCATCGTTCCCGACTATTTTATTCAATGTGTCCGAATATGAACCTTTTATGCTGATCGTGTCTCCAACATGCAATTTATCGGAAGAATAGGTCGGCACCATATGACCGTACTGGAAAAGTATCCTGAATGGTGCTGGATTTATAGATGTCACTTCAACAGCTTTGGGGAAAAATACCTGTGTCCTGATATCAGCGTCAGCAGACACTGACATGGCAGTGCCCTTTCCCGAGACAATGGCCTGCGGGGCCTCTATAGGTATATCAATGGAATAATCCGAACCCTGTTTAACGGCCCAGTTCTCCGCTGTAAAACCGATGCGCCCGTCCCATTTCTTTCCCCCGGGAATCGAATCGTTAAAGTTGATTGTTATTTTTGTTTTACCCGAAACAGTCTGCAGTTCCACCACCTGGCCGGTGAAACTGGCAGTATGATCAAAATCGTATATCATTGTGACCTGCGAAGCGGGTACGGTAAAGGAAAAACCATGAAGGTCGGATGAGCCCCCGTTTTCTATCTCAGCCTGTATTACCTCTTCGACCAGGCCATCATCGTGCAATGTTACATTCAGCACCCACCTGTTAACCGATATGGATTCGGCAGATGCCGGGTAGACTGTCAGGAGTATTATGAGTAGATACACAAAAAATTTCTTTGCTGCCATTAAATCACAGTTCCCCTTAAAACATTCCTAACTAATATTCTTTACGCAGAAATTCGGTAATAATTAAGTACTTTCCATTCATTAAAACCCCATATGTTCCCCACCACGCGCATG
>CABMIA010000024.1 GCA_902386085.1 uncultured archaeon | reverse complement strand
CTCCTCCACGGGCCCCCCGGAACCGGCAAGACCCTGCTGGCCAAAGCTGTCGCCAACGAGACGAACGCGAGCTTCTACAGCATCGGCGGACCCGAGATCATGAGCAAGTTCTACGGCGAATCGGAGGAACGGCTCCGCGAGGTCTTCAAGGAGGCGCAGGAGAATGCCCCGAGCATAATATTCATCGACGAGATAGACAGCATCGCCCCCAAGAGGGAGGAAGTTACAGGTGAAGTCGAGCGGCGAGTTGTTGCGCAGCTCCTGGCCGTAATGGACGGTCTCAAGACGCGCGGAAAAGTAGTTGTGATCGGAGCCACGAACAGGCCCAATGCTATCGATCCTGCGCTTCGCCGCCCTGGCCGGTTTGACCGCGAAATAGAGATCGGAGTTCCTGACAGGAAGGCGCGGCTTGAGATACTTCAGATCCATACGCGGGGAATGCCCCTCGGGGAAGACGTAAAGCTTGATAAGTTCGCGGACCTGACACACGGTTTCGTGGGCGCAGACCTAGCAGCCCTGGCACGCGAGGCTGCAATGTGTTCGATACGGCGAGTGCTCCCTGAGATAGACCTTGATGTCCAGAGCATCCCTGTGGAGATACTTAACAAGCTGACCGTGACCGCAGATGACTTCAACAATGCCCTGCGCGAGATGACGCCGTCGGCCCTGCGTGAGGTTTTCATCGAATCCCCGAACGTGCACTGGAGCGAGATCGGAGGGCTTGAGGATGCGAAGCAGGAACTAAAGGAGGCAGTTGAATGGCCTATGAAATATCCCGTGCTGTTCAAGCACCTGAATGCTAGGCCGCCGAAAGGAATCCTGCTTTATGGCGCGCCCGGAACCGGAAAAACAATGCTCGCAAAAGCAGTTGCAACCGAGAGCGATGCGAATTTCATAAGCGTGAAAGGCCCTGAGTTCCTGAGCAAATGGGTAGGCGAGAGTGAAAAAGCAGTGCGCGAGACCTTCCGGAAAGCAAAACAATCTGCGCCGTGCATCATTTTCTTTGATGAGATCGATGCCATAGCACCATCGCGCGGGACCGGATCGGATTCCCATGTTACGGAGAGGGTCGTAAGCCAGATGCTCTCTGAGATAGACGGGCTTGAGGATCTGCACAATGTCACTGTAATTGCGGCGACAAATCGGCCTGATATCCTGGATCCTGCGCTTTTGCGGCCCGGAAGGCTTGACCGCCTGGTTTATGTGGCGCCGCCTGATGAGAAATCCAGGTATGAAATATTCAGGATACACCTTGCAGATAAACCTCTTGGAAGCGATGTCGACCTTGCAAAACTTGCTGAAGATACCGAAGGTTTCACTGGGGCGGATATAGGTTCGATCTGCAATGAAGCCACGATACTTGCCATTAGAGAATTCGTCCATTCAGGTAAGCCGACAGGTGAAGAGGCGCTCCCTGAACTGAAGATCGGATATCATCATATAAGAGATGCGATGGCGAAGATAAAACCGCAATCCAAGAAAGAGATGGAGAAATACAAGAAACTATCAGAGAACTTCATATACCAATAGATGAGCATAGCATAAGTGTACTGGGAAGATAAATAATAGGGCAAATGGGCAATCCTTTCTACGACTCTGTGGCTCGTAGAGAGGATTTTCCTTTTACCCAGCCAGGCAATTCTGCGAGTTAGGATATTTATTACATTCTAAGTATAAAATCTGGCGCGCCGAAATGACCCCATGCAGCCCTCAAACGCATGATGAAAAACTAATTTTTATGAGCGCTAAATTTAAAACCGCAGATGAAAGCACCTGGAGTCACGCTTCCAGATGGTGATTTTTTAAAAAACAACACTTAAATACTATTAAATCACTATAAGATTTATGACCGAAACAACATTAACGCTCAAATTCAAAGGGATAGAGGCTGCCCTTCTCAAACAGATGGTAGACCTCGGTCTATTCAATACCAAATCGGAAGCAATAAGAGCGGCTCTAATAAAGTATGCAATAGACCTTAACCTTCTTGATCGGAAAACAATCTGGAATGAGATACAGGCGCATAATAAGAGAAAAGTGAGCCCTGAACAACTGGCAGCAGATATCCAGAGAATAAGGGATGAAATATAGGGTTTTCATAGACACAAATGTTTTCATATTCTCCTTTGAGTTTCCAGACTCGAATTCCAACATTATTATAGATCTGCTGAACAATGGAAAAATAGAAGCCGTGATTTCAGAGCGCGTAGTAAAAGAAGTGTACAGCTATTTTAGAAAGTATCATGACAAAGTTCTCGCAGATACATTTCGGAAATATCTCTATGAAGCATGCAAGGTAATACTTGCAAGAGATGTCCAGGATTCAATGAATAAATACAGGGGACAAATAAAGGAGAAAGATCTGGAACAACTGGCGGTTGTTAAAGAATTCGGGATAAAATACCTCATTGCCCTGGACAGGGATTTTGAAGGGCAGGAAGAATACAGGACGCCGAAAGAGTATGTGGAATTGACCTGTGGGAAAGGGAAAGAAAGCAAGTATTGAGCATCCAATCGAGCTTGAAAGCGGCGCCGCATCTTGCCATACCCGGGCATCGCATATTACATAAAAATCCGAATCCGCCCTTACCACCCGTTCATGCCAATGTTTTATTACAATTAGCAAACATAATTTAGCATTGGCATGAACGAAAAAATACTCCTGCGAGTGGCAGAAGCGCATCATCGGGACGTGGGCAAGGATATTGCGCGGATAGACCGCGAACAGATGGAAAGATCAGGCATCCAGAGCGGGGATGTCGTCTTGCTGATAGGCAAGGAAAAGACATGCGCCATCGCAGGCCCGGGTTATCCTGAGGATGCCGGGCTTGATCTCATCAGGATTGACGGCACCATCAGGACAAATGCACGTGTGGCGCTGGACGATAAGATCTACATACAGAATTATGCAGCCCAACCGGCGAACAGGGTAGTGCTTGCCCCGACACAGCAGATCCGCCTGGTCGGCGGGCCGCAGTACCTGCACCGTGTTCTTGAGGGAAGACCGGTCATGAAAGGTCAGAGGCTGCGGGTCGAGACTGTGAGCAACCCGCTTTCCTTTATAGTGGTATCAACGCAGCCTTCAGGGCCTGTTATTGTGACAAGAACCACCGGCATCGTCATGAAAGAACAGGTCATGGAAGAGCTGGAAGTGCGCCCCACGCATATAACTTATGAGGATATCGGGGGATTGCGCCGTGAGATCGGACTGATAAGGGAGATGATAGAACTTCCTCTTCGACATCCTGAACTTTTCCAGAAGCTGGGCATAGACCCTCCGAAAGGAGTTCTTTTGTACGGGCCTCCAGGTACAGGAAAAACAATGATAGCGAAGGCTGTTGCGAACGAGACCGATGCGAATTTCTCCTCGATAAGCGGCCCCGAGATAATGAGCAAATACTACGGCGAGAGTGAAAAGCAGATCCGTGAGATCTTTGATGAAGCCGAAAAGACGGCGCCTACTATCATTTTCATAGACGAGATAGATAGCATCGCCCCGAAGCGAGAGGAGGTCACGGGCGAAGTGGAGCGGCGCGTGGTCGCTCAGTTGCTCTCGCTTATGGACGGGCTGAAAACGCGGGGGCAGGTGATGGTGATTGCAGCAACGAACCGCCCCAATGCGATTGACCCTGCGCTTCGCCGCGGAGGCAGGTTTGACCGCGAGATAGAGATAGGTATCCCTGACAGGCTCGGAAGGCTTGAAATACTCCAGGTACATACGCGCGGCATGCCGCTTTCTGATGAGATGTCTGAGGAAAAAGGGATGCGCG
>CABMIA010000023.1 GCA_902386085.1 uncultured archaeon | reverse complement strand
TTATTTAGCGAATTTGACTACCTGCTTGAGATAATGAAAGAGCATGAGGTCACGCTGAGCATGGGAAACGGGATGCGCGCAGGCGCAATACATGACTCCACCGATAGGGCGCAGATCCAGGAACTTATAATGAACTCGGAGCTATCTGACAGGTCGCATGAAGAGGGCGTGCAGACCATCGTGGAAGGACCCGGGCATATCCCCCTCGATGAGATCGATGCGAATGTCAAACTTATGAAGCGTTTGAGCGGCGAAAAACCGTTCTACATGCTCGGCCCCCTGGTTACCGACATTGCGCCAGGATACGACCACATCGTTGCCGCAATCGGTGCGTCCCTCTCAAGCGCCTACGGCGCAGATTTTATCTGCTATGTTACGCCTGCCGAGCACCTTGCGCTTCCCAATGTGGAGGATGTGAGACAGGGTGTGATCACGGCGCGGATTGCAGCCCATATAGGCGATATGGTGAAGAACAACGACAGGCAGCGGGATCTTGATATGGGAAGGGCAAGGCGCGACCTGCAGTGGGAAAAGATGTACGAGCTTGCGATAGACCCAGAACATGCCAGGTCTGTCAGGAACAGCCGCTCGCCTGAGGATGAGGAAGCCTGCACCATGTGCGGGAACTACTGCGCCCTTAAGATCGTAAAGCAGAATTTCAATTTTGAGAGATAGGTCCCATGGGTGAAACCGGGCCTGGACAGTCCGGGAAACGGCGGGAACAGAAAAGCATAATAATCACTATCGCCTCAACAGTATCAGAGGACGATTAAAACATGGGACTAAAAGAATGGATACTTCCCCAGGATAAACACTTTTTTAATATGCTTGAGAATGAATCGCAAAATGTGCTTGACGGTTCAAGCGCTTTCCTTGAGATGTTAAAAAATTATGAGAATATAAAACAAAAACAACAGCAGATAAAAGATATCGAGCATCAGGGGGATGATTTTGTCCATGAGATTTTTGAGGAACTCAATAAGACGTTCATTACTCCCATCGACCATGAGGATATATCAGCCCTTGCCTCTGCTTTTGACGATGTCCTGGATTATATCGACGGAACTGCAGCCCGCTGCGTCCTGTATGAAATAGCAGCGCCTGAAGAGAATATGATAAAGCTGGCTGAAGTACTTGTGAAGCAAACGACTGAATTAAATATAGCGCTTTCAGGTCTACGCAATCTCAAGAACCCCAAGGAAATAGAAAAAAGGTGTATAGAGGTAAACCGCCTTGAAAATATTGCAGACGATATTTATAAGAATTCAGTGGCCCAGCTTTTCAAGCGAAATGACGCGATAGAAATAATGAAACTTAAAGAGGTGTACGAGCGCCTTGAGTTTGCAACAGACAAGTGCGAGGATGCTGCAAATGTGATCAGCGACATCGTTGTAAAAAACAGCTAAGAGGCGATCGTTCTGGAAACTTTCGTCATCATAACTATTATCCTTGCCCTGTTTTTTGATTTCATCAACGGATTCCACGATTCGGCAAACGCGATAGCCACGGTGGTCGCAACTAAAGTTCTTTCCCCGCTGAAAGCAGTTTCCATGGCTGCTTTTTTCAATCTTGTCGGCCCTCTTGTTTTTGGAACCGCGATAGCAACGACAATGGGAAAGGGTATCATCGATAGCCGCATCATAACAGTCGATCTCATTTTCTCAACTCTTGTGGGCGCTGTAATCTGGGACCTTATAACCTGGTACCTTGCACTTCCCACATCCAGCAGCCATGCCCTTGTGGGAGGCCTTGTGGGAGCAGGAATTGCTGCCGCGGGGACAGGTTCAGTCCATGCTCCGGGTGTTGAAACAATAGTCTTGTTCATGGTAGTGTCCCCCATTATCGGCCTTATAATAGGGTTTTTTTTCGCACTTTTGATAATGAGGGCTTTCAGTAAATCGCATCCGTCAACAATCAACCACCATATCCGCAGGCTCCAGACTTTATCGTCGGCGTTTTATTCCCTGACACACGCGACCAATCATGCACAAAAGACGATGGGGATAATTGCCATACTTCTTGTTTCAACGAGCGCATCCACCCCTTTGACTTCCAAAGGACTTCCCATTCCCCTGTGGGTTATCGTTTCATGTGCGGCAGCAATAGGCCTTGGCACTTTCTTCGGGGGATGGAGGATCGTGAAAACAATGGCGCAGAGGGTTACGCGTTTGCGCCCTTACCAGGGGTTCAGCGCAGAAACCTCAAGCTGATTAGTGCTTGCAAGCATGGCTGCTATGGGTATCCCGGTAAGCACCACACATGTGATATCTTCCTCGATTATGGGTGTCGGGGCAACAGATAAGCTTTCTGCTGTCAGGTGGGGTATTGCACGAAAGATCGTGGGGGCATGGATACTTACAATTCCGGTAGCTGCTATGATTTCAGCATCGGTTTTCTTGATCATGAAATTTTTTTGAGATCCCAAGAAAAGTATTATAGTTCTAAGAAGCTTACAGGTGTATAATGTTAAAGGATAAAACCAAACTTGTCATCTGGCCTGTGTATCTTGATGGCACAAAGTCAAGGGCTGAGGGGAGGATTCTTTCCATGAAAGATTCGGTGAAATCCCCGGTCTTAAAAGAGATAGAGAAAGCGGCTCTTGAACTTGGCATGTCGCCTGTCGTGGAAGCGGATAAAGCCCATCCCAAATCCTGGTGGGTCGTGAGTGGCAGGGTGCTTGTGGATAAGAAAGGCCCAAAATCCATTATTGCAAAACAGATAGCACAGAAAATAAATAAGACGCGTGGTCCTAAATGATAGACCTGCATACACACTCGACTTTTAGCGATGGTGAGCTTATCCCGAGCGAGCTTGTGCGCCGCGCAGTTGTGAAGGGCTATAAGGCGATCGCGATAACGGACCATGTGGATTACACGAATATCGAGCATGTCCTGTCATGCGTGAAACATGTTAAATCACTTGAGGAAGATTATGATATCAGGGTGTTTACAGGTGTGGAACTGACACATGTCCCGCCCGGAAAAATGCCGGCTCTTGTTGAAAAAGCGCGCCTCCTTGGGGCTGAGATAATCGTTGTTCACGGGGAGACCACGGTCGAGCCTGTGCCGCCCGGGACGAACCATGCCGCCGTATCCCTGGACATCGATATTCTGGCTCATCCGGGTTTCATTACCGCAGCCGATGCGGAACTTGCAAAGGAAAACAATATAACCCTTGAGATTACCTCGCGTAACGGACATAACAGGACAAACGGTCATGTTGTCAGGATGGCCAAAGAAACCGGTGCAAACCTTACGGTGGATACTGATTCTCACGGGCCCGAGGATTTAATTAATGACGAGACTGCTTTAAAGATCGCCATGGGAGCGGGTCTGGATGAAAAAAGCGCCAGGAATGCAACAATCTCACAACCTTTAAATATGATAAAGTCCCTTTAATAAATGTCTTGCGAAAGCTATAAATACTGATTAGTTGCTAATAGGGTATCTTCCGTAGAGGGCGAATATTGAAAAGACTGGGAACTGTTCTTCATATCATTAACAACCTATTGATTGTGCGCGCTGATAAAACCCTTGAAAAAGGCGTTTCATTTCAGAATTCGATAGTTACTACGAAAGGAATGAAAAAGATCGGAAAAATAAAAGAGCTTTTTGGTCCTGTAAACAATCCCTACTATTCTATTAATATATTTAAAAATATCCCCGAATCCGAAATCAGGAATCTGAAAAATGAAAGAGTCTATTTACAATAACAGGTGAATAAATAAATGGCAGCAGAAATTGAAAAAGTTAAGGAAGTCGAAAAGACTGAACGCGAGAAAATAAAGGAAAGTATCAGAGAAAAGAAAGAGAAACAGAAGCTGGGTCAATTCGAGAAGGCCACTGTGGAGTGTCCTGAATGCGGAAGTCATACGCTTGTCCATGATTACGAGCGGGCAGAACTTGTCTGCAACGAATGCGGGCTGGTCGTTGACGCCGACTTCATAGACCAGGGGCCTGAGTGGAGGGCCTTTGACCATGACCAGAGGATGAAGCGTTCACGTGTGGGCGCCCCGATGACATATACCATTCATGATAAAGGTCTTTCAACCATGATAGACTGGCGGAACAGGGATTCTTACGGCAAATCCCTCGCATCAAAGAGCAGGGCGCAGCTCTACAGGCTCAGGAAATGGCAGCGCCGCATCCGGGGCAGCAATGCGACTGAAAGAAACCTGGCTTTTGCCCTTTCAGAACTTGACAGGATGGCGTCAGCCCTTGGCTTATCGCGGAACGTGAGGGAGACGGCAGCCGTAGTGTACAGGAAAGCTGTTGAGAAGAACCTGATAAGGGGGAGAAGTATCGAAGGTGTTGCGGCCGCTGCGCTGTATGCTGCATGCAGGCAGTGCAATGTGCCCAGGACGCTTGATGAAATAGGTGAGGTCTCAAGAGTGAGCAGGAAAGAGATCGGAAGAAAATACAGGTTCATCTCAAGGGAACTTGGCTTGAAGTTAATACCCACGTCGCCCATCGACTATGTGCCGCGTTTCTGCTCGGGATTGACCCTCCGCGGCGAGGTGCAGTCCAAAGCAGTTGAAATCCTGAGGCAGGCCTCGGAGAAAGAGCTCACAAGCGGGAGAGGCCCGACAGGTGTAGCCGCAGCGGCGATATACATCGCATCCATCCTCTGCGGCGACAGGCGAACGCAGCGGGAAGTCGCCGAGGTCGCAGGCATCACCGAAGTGACGATAAGGAACAGGTACAAAGAACTGGCTGAAGAGCTGGATATAGAGATAATCCTTTAAGCAATAAGCATCTTCAGGCACCATTTAGCATGAGCCGGGCCTTGCATGATAATGGCTGCAAGGCTCATATCTTCTAGTTCGCAAAGCACCTGGAAATGCAGAGAACGTTTATCCCTAGAATGCTCCATCCTCATTCGGCGAGTCGTCTGGCAGGGGCTGGCCACAATCCCACATTTCTACAATCTTGTTACCGTCGAATCTGAACAAGTGCACGGCCGCTATGGGTGTCTCGCCCGGATTCAGTACGATCTGGGAGTGCACAGCCACCAGGTCGCCATCGCCGAGAACGTTCCTGACCGTGAGCTGCTTGTTCGGGAACTGTTTGTGGTTCTCGATCATCGCCTTTTTCAGCGCCGGGAAACCTGCAGGAAAGAAGGGATTGTGGTGCTTACCCCGCATGTCCACGTATTTCTGGTAAGCTTCATCGATGCTGCCTGCCACGACAAGCTGCAGGAATTGGACAGCTGCCTGCTTGCGGTCATCCAGGGTGCTTTCCGGAGGCTTGACTTTACTTGAGAATGCTTTGAACATCATTCAGAGAGGTTTTGATAT
>CABMIA010000022.1 GCA_902386085.1 uncultured archaeon | reverse complement strand
CCCGCCCGTCGAACCAGTTGATAGCACCGCATAACGAAATCCTGTCGGGCGTCACAACGCATACGTTTGTGGGGGCAAAGCTCTGGCATAAAGTACATCCATAGAAAACGTCCACATCCTCATCATGAAGTCCACGTGTCCTTGCGTCTCTTGCCTCGTATATTTTTATTGCCTCTGCTCTTTGCTTTTCGACCTCATCGGGATCGGTTATATATGTTGCATCGATCTTCTCAATAAAAGATAGCTCATTCTTGAAAAGCATCATTGTTGCCTTTGCGATCTGTTCAAATGATTTTAATCCTTTCTTTATGGCATCTTTGTTTATCCGCACCCACACATCGTAGCGCTGGTTAAGATGCATGTACCCCTGGATGTAATTCTGGAAATCATGGTTTCGCCGCTCCACGATCGCCTCAAGATCAGGTTCCACCAGTTTTCCTGCAACACGGTATATCATCGCATAAGGATGGCGTGAGCCTTCCTCCATCTGGGAGATGTCGGGGCCTATAAGTGTAAACTTTCCATCTACTACATCATCCATCCCTGCCGCCCTTACAAGCTCAAATCCCCGTGATTTGGGACCTGCGAGTTCAACAAACATATCGTCTTTTCGTACACGTTCACCCTCGAACATGGGTGAGATTTCAAAGGGAAATTCGTTTGCCATGATTATTGTCCTTTTTGTATTGAATATTAATTATTTTTTCGGTAATTGCGCTATAACTTCATCAAGTGCTGCTATGAAAATATCCTGCCTGAGATTGCCAAATGACATATCCGCATTCGGGTGATAATATTTATCGATCGATATCACTTTGATATTTGAGAAATTCTTAACCGCCGATATGGCCTGAGATGCGTAATAATACGTTATTCCAAAAAATACAACAAGGTCATATCCACCTTTTCCATCAAGTCCGGGCCATTGGGGATCGCAAAGATATGATGCAAGTGCATGCATATTTACATAATGGGCATCAAGTCCCTTATCTCCAAGATATTTATAAGAGTCCCCGACTGAAGCTATTTGTATTCCGGCCTTGCCTAATGCGATAACTCTTGCAAGGACATCTTTATCCTCTATTTCAGAACCTACTATCAATAAGGGACGCTTAGCTCTCGCAAGCATTTTTCCCGGGATACCCGGCATCACAGCACGAGCCATTTTCGGCCCGGGGATATTTCCGGTGCTGAAAGGTACGGCCCCGCGGGTGGTGTCTATGACTTTTTCTTCCTGCTTTTCCGGAGACTTTGAAATAGCTTTCTCCTGTAATTTTGGGTTTGGTTTCACGGCCGGCTTGACCGGTTCTTTCGCCTTCATTTCTTAGCCTCCTTGCACAGGCGTGGAACGTTAGTCGGCTGGAATGAAACATCAACTTTACGAAGTGGTCCTTCGATGATCTTCTTTTTCTCCCAATCGATCTTCCATCCTTTCTCTTCCAGCAGCTTCATGAGTGGCTCTCTCTTTGCCACGGGCAGGTCTGCCTCATTCCGCACATAGGTTTGCCAGTCATCAGGCAGTTTTTTCAGGTATTTTTCGCTCAATTCAATATAATGAGTGAGCTTAATAGCCCGCCCCAGACTGTTATCGCTTGGCCTGAAACAGAGCTTGGCAAGAAGAGGCATAACCTCAGCCTTTGTTTCTGCAGTTATCATGAGGTGCTCAGGCGCGGGTTCAATATTAATGACCGAGCCATCTCTTCCATCCAGCACATTCCAGTTCTCTTTCTTATATGGTTTCCCTATAAAAGCGCGCCTGTATTTTGTCCCGTGCGGCCCTGTGACAACCGGAATGCCAAGCCTGTTACAGCCTGTTCCGATAGCGAATGCTTTCTGTGAGTAGGCTCCCCATGCTAATCCCACTGCTCCGACCCTGTTCAGGACATAATCCGCGATCTCTTCCCAGTTACCTTTTGTCTTTCTTCCCGCAAATATTGAAGCCACTTTTATGGTCGTTGCAGCTATATGTGCATTTGAAACGCAGGAGCCGGTGTTGAGGAGGTTGCCTTTAACGAATCTTCCTGGATAGCGCTCATAAAGGGTTTTCCCTTCTTTATCCTTGAACATTCCGACATCCATGGCCGCACAGCCTGAAGTGATTATAATATAACTGCGCTGTATCATCTCTTCAACAATGTCATAAACATCCTTCGTCCCATCAGGATAATTCCCGCAGCCTACAAAAGCGATAACTCCTGGCGTTGTTCCAAGGACAAGATTTCTACCTTCTTCCCGTATTTCGGGGTCACCTATCTGCCCTCTTCCAATCCTCATTTTCCCTTTTTCTTCCCTTATCACACGCTGCGAAGCCTTTTCAATGACATTCAGCACCGGGATGTCCGAAGGGCAGCTATAATCGCACCGTCCGCACCCAACGCATTTATCATGCAATGTCTCAAAAAGTGAAAGATAGCCGTTAACTGCGGCCGCCATTGCATCAGAAATTGGCAGTGCTTCCGGGCAATCCCGTGTACACTGGAGGCATTTTGTGCATTTCCCGACCAGTTTCTTGAATTCCTCATCATCCGGAAGTGCGGTGAACCCCTGGGCTTTCCGTATCGGCCCCATCTTCATTGCAAGTTTGGGAACGAGTTCTCCTATCTTTTCAAAATCAAGAAGTACCACACCTGGCTGTCTTCCACTTACAAGGTCATCGACAATCGCATCCACACTGTCATTTGACCTGGCCGGGAGGCCGTATGTGATTTTTTCATTCGTGGCGATCAGCGGTATATGGAGCTTCGAAGCTTCTTTCAATATATCCGACCTGACGCACTGTTCATCAATGACCAGGACATCGGGTATTCCGGACCTGATATATTTTAGTTACTTGCTCATGGAACCAATGATCTTTGCAGATTTGTTATAACGGGTCATGTCATGAGCTGTACAGCACAATCCTG
>CABMIA010000021.1 GCA_902386085.1 uncultured archaeon | reverse complement strand
CGTCAATATACTGGCATGAGAGATCAAACCCGATACCGGGAAGCTTGATGTGAATATAAAAGTTTCGTACAAGCCCCAATATATAAAAGCTGAGGAAACCGTAACGGTAACAGAACTTCTGCGTTCTATCACTAAACAGTTTGACACGAGCTTTTACCAGGGCGAGATATTAAAACCACTCCAGATTGAAAGGTTATTAAACCAGCATGTTGATGACCTGAGCGGAGGAGAACTTCAGCGCGTTGCTATAGCGGCGTGCCTTTCACGCAGCGCAGACCTGTATCTCCTTGACGAACCCTCGGCGCACCTTGATGTGGAGCAAAGGGTACTTGCTACCAAGGTCATACGGCGGTTCGCAGAGAACAACAAGGTCACGGCGATGGTAGTTGACCATGATATTTACATGATAGACATGTTAAGCGACAGGCTTCTTGTTTTCGAAGGTCAGCCCACGATAAAAGGTGAAGTCCATGGACCGTTTAACATGAGGGACGGCATGAACCGTTTCCTGAAGAATATCGGCATTACGTTCAGGCGGGACGAGGAGACAAAACGTCCCAGGGTCAATAAACTTGATTCCCGTCTTGACAGGGCGCAAAAAGCTGAAGGGGAATATTATTACAGCGTAAAATAGGAAACAAACGCCGGAATTTTCTCGACTGTTGTTTAAATTTTCAGTTTTTCAGAAACGCAAACTATATATTGTAATCTCATAATTACCATGACAGTGATTATATGAGATGGTACAAGGCACTCCTTATTATTACGATTTTAATGACGATTCAGGCTTCTGCGGCAACTTTCAACCCGGACGACATAGAATTTGCGTACAACGTGACAGGTACCCTGCATAGGGGCGGGACGCTCACCAATGGAGAGTATATGGTCAAGGCTGTGCAGTTCCCGGCAGCCGTGCCAGGCGTTAAGACACTCCAAGGTGACCCGCCTACAACTCAAATAGTGCCGGAAACTGACGTTGATCCCATGGTTTATCTTGAGTTATACAAGAACGGTGTGTTGCAAGGTGATATTGTCCTGACCCTGACGAGTGGAGCTTATGTAGATCCGGATTATGAAGTGGAAGTATCCGCTACAGCATTTACTTTAAGGAATGCTAAAGAATGGGTGCTTGAGTATTATGACCCATGGGCAACAGTGACCATACGGAAAAGAGCGCATCCCAAACTTGAAGTAACAATTTCCACGACCGATGCTGACGCAACAGAAAAATCAACATTCACTTCAAACGATGCTGATGTTATCAAGGCATCAGTAAATGTGAAAAACACAGGTGAGACTTTTATCAAAAAAGTTGATGTTGACCTGAAGATCGGAGAATTGCAACTCAGGGGAGGCGAAATGAACCAGCTTCACATGTATTTTGACCGGATTTCAAAAGATGAAATCAAAAATTTAAGCGTCGTACTGCTTGTCCCGGATCTGACCGAGCAGAGATCATATCCACTGAATGCAACTGCGAAGGGATATGATGTAAAAGACATTGCTTACAACGCATCGGGTTCAAAATCCATATTGGTTGTGCCGAATCCGACTTATTTTTCCATCAGCAAATCAGTCAGGGACCGCATATATCTGCAGGATGACGCGTCTGTAAGGATAGTAGTGGCGAACGGCGGGATGTATGATATATCTGATATACATATAAAAGACAACATGAGTTCCAAATTCGTATTGAGTTCCTCACCCATATCATTTGAATGGGACATCCCGTTGCTGAAGTCCGGGGAGGAATGGAGTACGGGCTACTCCATGAAACCGACCGAAGCAAACATCAATGGATGGAAGATACCTGCTGCAAACGCAACTTTCACTGTCAATAATAGACAATACAGTAACTCCTCGCCCACAATAACTTTGATCGTGAATGGACCGAGACTTCTGCTGAATAAGACGGTGAGCAAACCTGTTGTTAACATGAGCGAAGACGTGATAGTAACGGTGAGTGCAAATAATATCGGAAACATCGGTACAAAGACGGATGTGATAGACTCATTACCTGATAGCGTGAGCCTTGTAAGCGGGCAGTTATCCCAGCTTAATTTTTCCGAGGCAGGGAAGACATGGGGATTCAGCTATATAATCCGCATGAATAAGGAAGGGGATTACGAATTACCCCCTGCCATAGCAAATTATACGAATGTGGAGTACAGGGGCACAGTTCGTGATGTGGAAAGTTCCCAGAGACCCATTATTACAGTCATAGATCCGAGCAAGCCCAGACCCACTAATTCTTCAACCAATGGAACGGCGTCAAAAACTTCGGGTGGAAAACCATCATCATCACAGGGAGATCTTGGAGGTGCATTGCAGTCGCCCGGAGAGACGGCAACAGGAACAGCAACTGCCACACCCATAACACCGGGGTTTGAAATTGCATTTGCTGTGGTCGTTCTGGTATTCACGGCAGGTTTCATTCGCAGATGAGTTCAATCATATTTACCCACGGCGATTCAGACGGTATTTGTGCCGGAGCTATCGTCAAAAGCGCACTTTCCGGGTCAACCGTATTTTTTACAAGCCCGGTGGGACTTGTTGGTTAATTGAACAGCCTCACTGGAGATCATGAAAACATTGTGATATGCGATATCGCTGTTGATGAGAAAAGCTGCACGCAGTTGAAGTACAGGCTGAATGAACTTTCAAAAGTATCGAATGTTATTTTCATGGATCACCATCCGCTTCCTGAGAAAGGATTTAATGCTATATACGGCGCGATGGGGGATTTTAACGAGACCGAAGTTATTGAGAAATGGATGCAGGACTGGGATAAGAGAACACTGTATTTTTATGCCGATGTCCTGATTCAGGGGATCACATACGCGGACAGGGATTACGATTATAAAAGAAGGATAGTGGATGCGCTTTCTGAGAATAAGCCTCCTCCCTGGATAGAGGGGCTTCTTGATGCGGCGGTCATCGCGTCACAAAAAGAAGAGGAAATAAAGCTCAAAGTCAGGCATGATGTGGTGAAATTGAAAAATATTGCCTATGTGATCGACGTGAACGGATATCTGTCCAAATCAGCAATATACGCCGCTGCTTACGGGGATGCGCGCGTGGGTATTGCATGTGAGCACAGGAGCCATAAACACTTTTATGACCTGAGCATAAGGCGCAGGGATGGTGATTCTGACCTTAATTTGATACTTCGCAGGGTTGCGACTGAACATGACGGGACTGGCGGCGGTCATCCTTTCGCAGGAGGGGCGCGAATCCCTGAAAAAAACCTGAAGCCTTTTCTGGATGACCTGGATTATGCGCTGGGATGAGAAGTTATCTTTCAGTACTATGTCCACGCAGAATCGGCTGAGAGCCTAGTTAAAAGCATTCTTATAACATCCAGTTAATAACCCAGATTTATGAAAGAGATAATCTTCGTGGGGCGCTCCAACGTCGGCAAATCCACCCTTATCAGTGCGCTCACGGGTAAGAAACTCCGTACAGGCAGGCGCCCCGGTGTGACACGCAAACCGCTTCACATCCCATACCAGGATATTGAGATAACCGATATGGCAGGATTCGGGTTCATGAGCGGGATAAGTGACGAAAGCATGGATGCCATCAAGGATAATATCGTCCACTACATAGAGGATAATGCCGGGAATATCGCATTTGCGGTGATGGTGGTGAATTCGTCGTCGTTTGCGGAGATCGTGGACAGGTGGAACAGCAGGAACGAAATACCAGTGGAGGTTGAGCTGTTCGAGTTCCTCCATGAAATGAATATCGAAGTGATCGTGGCAGCGAACAAGATAGATAAGGTCAGGGATGTGGACGAAACGCTTGACGGGATAGCAGGGAGGCTGGGAATGATGCCGCCCTGGAAGCAGTGGCTTGACGTAATAGTTCCGGTGAGCGCCAAAAAGAGAAAAATTGGCGAATTTAAAAAGCTTATGCAGAATAAACTTGAGGCATTGCGTGCAACATGATTTAAATAACCATGTGCCTGATTCGATAAATACGAATATTTAAGAATTTTAAAATCAAAGCGGTCGTAGATGATTTCAAAGAAAGAATTCGAAGAAGATTACACTCTCTGGATACAATCCGCAGCTAAAGATATCGCTTTTTCATTTTGCCAGCTTAAGCCGCATGAAATAAAGAGGATAATCGGACTTAGCGAGAGGTATCTTGTAGAGCCTGAATCAGTTTACGGGACTGACGGGCTTGAAGCAGCAAAAAAGATCGCACCTGCGAACATTCTTTTGCTCTCCACTGATGCCGTTGTATTCTCGCAGAGCATATTTG
>CABMIA010000020.1 GCA_902386085.1 uncultured archaeon | reverse complement strand
TGAAAAAGCTTGATGATTTTTTCCATCCGCTGGCTGGCGGACCTGATGGGACAGGCTGGGACTTCGGGCGGCACGTTCCTGTTTCTGATATTTACGCACTGCTGGAAAACACAGACGGGGTCGATCATGTGGAAAACCTTGTACTTGGCTACAACGGCTCGGAAGGAAATGAACTTGTGGAGATCGGCCAGAATTTCCTTGTCTCGAGCGGAAAACATTCGATAAACATACTGGTGAAAAAGGAGTGAGATTATGGGTCTGCTTGAAGGATTTCCCGAAATCGCCAACCTGGATGACAAAAATTTCGATGAACTTGTAAATGAAGCCAGATCCCTCCTTGCACGGTACGGCAGCGAATGGACTGACCACAATATCCACGATCCCGGGATAACTTTCCTGGAACTTTTTGCCTGGCTTGCCGAGATGCAGATATACCAGCTTAACCGCGTGAGCGATTCCAATTATTTGAAGTTCCTCAAACTTATGGGCTTCTCCCAGCTTGATGCAGGGCCAGCCTGTTTGGATATCACGTTTGACGCGACCGGAGAGACCACCATCGCGGCAGGCACGCAGGTCTCTACCAGTGCCGATTCTGGAAAAATCGTGTTCGAGACCACGGAAGAATTGAATTTCATCAAAGCCAGGCTGAAATCGATCTTAACCACCGCGGATTCAAAGACTGTTGATAATACAAGGGCAAACGAGAAAGAGGATATCTATTATTCGGCCTTTGGCGAAACCGCACCTGTGGGGGCCGTGCTTAGACTTGGATTTGATAAGCCCCTTCCGAAAAAAGAGATCAAACTGACGGTTGTCCTGTCCGAAGATGACCTTCCGCCGACAGGGAGCCATGCGGACGAACCCGCGATCGTGATCCCCGAGGTGAGCGTGGCGTGGGAATACCTGGAAGGCGGGAAATGGAACCCCCTGGTCATCAAAAAAGATCTAACCCTTGCTTTGACAGTGAGCGGGAGGGTGGTTTTTGACGGGCCGCCAGGGATGGATAAAAAGGACGGCATGTACTGGGTACGCTGCCGGCTAAAAGAAGGTAGCTACGAGATAGCTCCCAGGATAAACATGATCGTCCTGAATACTATCCAGGCAATGCAGGTCGAAACCATAACCGACGAGGAACCGGGAACAGGCGCGCCCGGAATGGTGGTTGAGCTTTCAAGAAAACCCCTTGTGAGGAACGCCGCGTTCAGGGAAGACGATGTCCTTGACTGGCCCGGGTTATTAAAACAGCTCAGGGACGAGTACTCCTCAGGAAAACCATGTCCCGGGAAAAGGATCATGGAGATGCTCGGAGATAATGTGATCACTTTGATCAATGAATGGGAAGGTGAGCCTGGAGAGGACCTGAAGTATGAGGTCATTGCGGGCCTGAATACGATGATCAGGCGCAAGGACCTCTATGAGAGCGGATCATTCAAGAACATCGGACTTGCAGGACTGACAAAAAAAAGCCTTGCAGTGAGGTTCGCTTTTATTCAGGATTTTGAGCCTGTAAACAGGTTCTTGATCGAAGCTTCCTACCCGGGCAAGATCGCCATTAACCGCCTGGGCGTCCGGGTACAGGAAAAAAATAGCGGATGGGATGATTGGTATGAAGTCGATGACTTTGAATTTTCAGGCCCTGATGATACCCATTACGTGTCAGACCCTGAAAAGCAGGAGATCACTTTCGGGAACGGGCTGAACGGGCGCTGTCCTTCCAGATCAGCGAAAATAAGGGTCAGCTATAAGACAACCCTGGAGGACAAAGGGAACCTTTCGAAAGGGCAGAAATGGGTCACCGGCGATGGGATCACCGGAACGAACCTGAGAGCGTCCTCAGGCGGGAAAGCGGCCGAGACCCCGGAACATGCGAAAGCCAGGGCAAAAAGGGATTGCAGGAACATATACCGCGCCATAACTTCGCAGGATTATGAGCAGCTTGCACTTTCTACTCCGGGACTCAGGATTGCCAGGGCCAAGGCGCTTTCGAATTATAATCCGGAATTTCCCTGCATAGCTTTTCCAGGTACGATCACCATCGTAATTGTCCCTTACACGCGGCAGGGTGTCACACCGATACCGGGTGAGGGTTTTTGCGAAACGGTGCTGCATCACCTGGATATGCACAGGCTTGTGACGAGCGGTGTGTACGTAGTCGGGCCGCAGTATGTAAAGGTTTCAGTGAAGTGCAGCGTCCATATAAAAAAGGGGAGCAGCCCGGTAGAGGTCGGGAAGCGTGTCCGGAATGCGCTTATGACTTTCCTTGACCCGCAAAGAGGCGGGGCGGATGGGAAGGGCTGGCCCTTCGGCCGCCCGGTCTATCCTTCGGAGATCTACCAGAGGATAGAAAAAGAAGACGGGGTAGATTATGCGCTGGGTGTTTCCCTGGACGCGGATGGCAAATTCAGGAAAGGGGACGCGATCGTTATTTCCCCTTCGGGTCTTGTATATTCAGGTGAGCACCAGGTTGAAATTATATAAAAGAGGTAAAACTATGATACAGGAGGAATCCAGGAGCCAGATTTGGAGAACCGGGGAGCAATGGGATAGCGGCCTGGCATACAGGCTTGAGAAGCCTGAAGGAGGGGGTTTAACGCTCTATTCCATACCCACGTTTGACGGGTGGGTAGATGAGCTTGGGCTGATACAGAATGCGCAGGCGCTGGCAGTTGACCCGTGCGGGCTGATATGCGTACTGGATTCGTGCAAGCTTTACAGGTACGACCCGAACAACAAAAGGACTGAAACCATTCCTTACATCGGCGGCTGCGGGCCTGAAGCCGGGCAGTTGCAGGATCCTGCTCGAATAGTTTTCAATACATCCTTAATGTGGGTGCTGGATAGTGGAAATCACAGGGTCCAGGCCTTTTCTATGCAGGATTTCCAGATCAGGTACATTATAGGCCTGAAAGAACCTGTTGATATCGGGCTGGATAAACAGGGATATCTTTATGCCATAGATAAAAAAGGTCATACTTTTAAAATACTTACCTTCGATACGGACGGCAGGCCGGCCAGGAAACAGTTTGAGGATTCATTTTTGAAAGAACCTCTTGCCCTTGCAGTGGGAAAGGACGGTGATCTGTATGTTATCGACAGGAAGCAAAAAGGTTTCATAAGGTTCACGAATGGGAAATTCACAGGGATTCTTGGGGATTTCAGTAAGATATTCAGGCGCGGCAGGGTTCCCTCTGACCTCGGGCCTGCTGATTTTATTATCGACAGGAATGGGAACATGTTCGTATCCGAATCCAGGGAAGGACTGGTTCACCAGTTCGACCCGGATGGCAACCATACGGGAACGATCACGATCATCGAGTTCAAGGGCCTGATACACGGGCTTGCAGTTGATTACAGGGGCAACCTTTACGCAGGCACTGATAAAGGGATTGCATTTTTCGCCACAGAAGAGAAATACACTACAGAAAAAGGGATATATTACACAAGAACTCTTGACAGCGGAATCCGGGAGTGCCAGTGGCACAGGCTGTCAATGCTGGCAGCATTACCTGCAAGGAGCGTTCTTGAGATCTCTTTCTATTCATCGGATATGGAAGATCTAAAGAGCGATGTGGATGCGATCTTATCCGATTCAGGGAAAACCTCAGAGCAGAAAGTTGCAATGCTGGATGAAAAAATTCCCTGGATCGGTCCTGAAAGATATTCTTCTTCTCCCGATCCCGGCAGAAACCAGGACATTGCAGCGACCGGGGATGTGTACGAACCCAGGAGTATGCTACTGAAAGGGAAGAAGGGCAGGTACCTGTGGCTGAAGATCACTTTCCTGACCTTTGATGATGAAGTCAGGCCTGCGGTATCGCAGATGAAAATAGTATATCCACGCATATCATATCTGCGGTACCTGCCTGCCATATACCAGGAAGATGCGAAAAGCGAAGAGTTCCTGGAACGGTTCCTTTCCCTTTTTGAGACAGTATTTTCTGATCTTGAGAACGAAATAAGTCATGTTTTCAGGTATTTCGACCCCGACACCTCGCCGCAGGATTTTCTCAACTGGCTTGCCTCATGGATGAACATGGCGCTTGAAGAAGATTGGCCGCAGGATATGAAACGGCAGTTCATCCGCGAAGCCTCGTCCCTCTACAAGCAGAAAGGAACACCCGCAGGCATAGAGCGGCTGATAGAGATATATACCGGGAAAAAACCGCTCATAATTGAGCATTCGAGAATGGGAAAGCTTATGGTCCTGGGTTCAGGCTTCAGGCTGGGAGTAAACAGCCTGCTGATACAGACACCAATACGGGGATTCAGGCTCGGGGACGATTCGATCCTTGGGAGGGCAGCCCTTCGAGATACTGCCGGGGAGCCCGAAGATCCGTTCCTGTCTCTGGCACACAGGTTTACCGTTATCCTTTCAGCCGGTGATTTGAAAGGGGTGGAACGGATATTGAATGATGAAAAACCTGCACATACGGTCTATGACCTTCGCGGCCTGGAGGGATCGGGCGCGGAAATGTATGTCGGAATAAACTCCCGGGTCGGGGATTACAGGCCGATATGTATTGAACAGGAGAGTGCGATAGGTTCAGGCATCCTCGTAACGGGCGAGAGGCATGGCAGCAGGATAGAACGCCGTTCAAGACTGGGAACTGATGTTGAATTAATTTAATTTGTGGAGGATAAAAATATGAAAGAAGAGAATAAAAGACCTTGTGGTTTCTTCGGGTTTCCTTTCGAGAGAAACAACTATTACTACGGGAAATTGATGACAGTCAGGGACTACTTCGCCGAGCAGTGCTACTTCAATGAAAAGCGGTGGCTTATCAACAGGCTTGTCAACGGCTGGGGAGTAGTATGCGGACTGGACGTGAAGTGGAAAGATGAGAAACATGACACTGTGATCATCACCCCGGGGGCCGCGATAGACTGCTGCGGCAGGGAAATACTGGTCCCGGAGGATAGGGAAGTCCCGCTCATCCCTGAAATCCGCACAGGCTGCAATGAAAAGGAAGAGGCTAAACACGAAATAGAGAAGCTGGTAATCTGCATAGAATTCAACGAATGCAAGACTGAAGCTGTAGAAATCCCGTCTATCACATGCGATAATAAACAAAGGCTTGAATTTAACCGCATCAGGGACAGCTTCAGGATACATGTTGTGCCCGAGAAGGGGATGTCAAAACATTCCCGCGATAAATACTGCCCGCTCTGTGAGGACAAGTTCAAATCCGGGGACAAACCACATCCCTTCATCCCGGAACCGCTGCACCGCTACCTCTGTGAAAAGCTGGAAAAAGGATGTCCCGTATGCCACGAAAAGCCGTGTGTGGAGCTTGCGGAAATAACAGTCGATCCCCAGCCGGAAACCGGATCGCAGGCTCCAGGGGAGGAGGAG
>CABMIA010000019.1 GCA_902386085.1 uncultured archaeon | reverse complement strand
GCGGAGTGTTTGGCGGAGGCGGAGGGGGATTCGGCGGAGGAGGCGGATTTGGAGGAGGAGGCGGAGGGGCGAGATAGCCCGATGCGTATTTTATTATAATAATGCATTGAGGGAAATTATTCCTGAACTGACAGCCTGTGCCGACCTATCCAGGGCCTTCCTTTCACCGTCGGTCAGTTTTAGCTCAACAATCTCTTCTACTCCGCTGCGCCCCAGCTTTACCGGAACGCCAAGATAAATATCTTTTTTACCGTACTCACCGCCCAGGCAGGCGCATGCGGGCAGGATCCTCTTTGTATTCTTTATTACGGCCTCGACCATGTTCGTAACAGCGGCAGACGGCGCATAGAAAGCGCTGCCTGTTTTCAGGAGATTCACGATCTCAGCCCCGCCGTTGACTGTTCTCTCCACGAGGCGGCTGATGGTATCTTCGGGCATCAGCTCTGTTATCGGGACTCCGGATACGGTGGTGAAACGCGGGAGAGGAACCATTGTATCTCCGTGCCCGCCAAGCACCATTGCGCTTATGTCCCGCACAGAGCAGCCAAGTTCCATGGCGATGAAAGCAGCAAACCTGCCCGAATCCAGTACCCCGCTCATCCCGAAAACCCGGTTCGGCTCAAAGTTCGTGGTCTTCATGGTCAGGTATGTCATCAGGTCAAGCGGATTTGTGACCGTGATGATCACTGAGTCAGGGGCATATCTTGCAATATTCTGCGACACTTCCCTGATGATCTTTGAATTTATTTTCAGCAGGTCTTCCCGCGTCATGCCTGGTTTTCTTGCTATTCCCGCCGTGATCACGACAACATCCGAGCCTTCGATATCTTTATAGTCGTTTGTTCCAAGAAGCCTGGAGTCGTATCCGCAAATCGGTCCTGCTTCAAGGAGATCAAGGGCTTTACCCTGCGGAAGCCCTTCAACAATATCTGTAAGCACGACATCCCCGAGTTCTTTTTCTGCTATCCTCTGCGCCGCGGTTGCGCCCACAGCGCCCGCGCCGATGACTGTGATTTTGGGCATTTGGATTCACCTGGATTTTAAAATATTAACCGCAGATACAAAGTAGTGATCTATTCAAACCTGCTTGTAATTTGCGGTTTTATTTCCAAGGGCTTCGAAAGTTGATAATATTTGTGTTAAATTGAGACCGTTACATTAGGTGTCGGTACGATTTTTACTTCTTTGCGTACTTTGCGTTCTTTGCGGTTTAGAGAATTGCACACCGCAAAGGGGCATAAAGATCGCAAAGCAGAGCTTGAAAATATGGATTGGTAGGGCGCACATTCGCTTTTGCGTGCTCCCTTTAAGGGGTCAATCCTCTATCCCCTGCACCATCGTTACTCCTTGCGGAGTTTCTACCAATTGGGAGTGCAGTGGACTTACCAGGTTCTGCATCGCAAATAATTCTAAATGCCTTAGAAGCCATCTATGAGCCGAGAATCGTTTGTCCATTCCCTGTAACGTGTGCCAAGCCATTACAGCCTGATTTTGAACCATTTTGGTTCAAGCGCATCGGTCTATTTTCGCTTGTCTGTATTTACGACTCTTACAATGGTTCAACATTTGTTTCTTCATAGCATTTTTACCTTAGCGGATTGTCTGAATTAGACTTCCAGAGTTCTCTACATTGTCTTATGGGCTTCATACCTTCTCATTACTGAAAAAGCATGCCATAATAAGGTCACTCCGAATGGAGGGAGTGGCATACTGCAATTTGTGATGCAACTTCTTGTCGCAATGGAGAATATACAATAATTGACCGCCAGTATTAGGGTTTCGTTGCATGATAGTTGAATATATAAAGAGGGGGCTATTATTAGCCTCTCATGGATTTAGAAGATTTATCGGAAACAATATATTTATTAGTATTTATTGCAGCTTTGCTTTTGCTTCATTTATTTGGTTTAATAGATTGGAGATTGCTGTTTACCACGGGGTTGGTTGACGTGGGAGCAGTAGTAGCACTTACTTATTGGTTAACCCGAAGGGCTGATAAAGAAAAAATAAAAGCTGAGCAAGAATCAAAGCAAAGTGATATATTTGTTTCAAAACTGGCAAATGCAATACAAGCTTGGCAGAACCTTCTTCCAGAAATTTCACTTACTGAAAGCACATTGAACCCTAATAGGTTTGATAAATTCGATATTAGTTTTATTAAAGAAATAGAGAATGGCTATTATTTTAAAGATATTCTTATTCAGTATTCTTTTCTTAAAGAAATTTGGAATGATTTTACATTATCTTACAACATCTATAACGAAAAGAGACAAGGGTTATTCGATTCAATGAGAAATGATATTACACAAAAAATAAAAGGTCTGAATATTGAAGATGGGTTTATAATCTCAATTTTTAATGAAGTCGTTTTTGAAGCCGAAGGTAAAAACAAAGAGTATGATTATTTTTGGAATAAAATAAATATTGGTAATGATACCATAATAACTTATTTGAAATATTGTGAAATATTCAAAACTAAAATCATTGACAAAACGAATGACCATAGATTTCGTACAGAGACATGTTCTAATTTAATACAAACAAATGAACCAATAACAATAGAAAATATTCACAAAGAATTAATTAGAGAATGTAAAAAACGGTATGTTAAACAAAGTAAAGAATTAATTGAAGCAAAAAATAAACTATATAAAAGTAAAAATGTGTTGTCGGCTCATTTAGAAAAAAACCTTCAGCTATTATTTATCAAAAAAATAGATATTGACCTTATTAAAAGAAAAGAAAAAGATGATTCTTTACCCGAACCGCCTAAACCCCTAACAAATAATAGTTATGAACCTATTGGAATGAGGTAAATTTAGAATGGGAAAGAATATATCAAGTAGAATAGACGGATTTCAACTAAGGGCTTACTGAAAAATAAACCATCGAAATTACTGCTTATAGAGTGCAATGTATCGCAGTCTATAGACTTGTTGCACCAAATAAAATTTGCTACTTTATTTTTATGCAAGAACTAAGGAGAAACGTAACCAGTATTAGGATAGACATTTAAGAGAGAAGACTCAATAAAGAAAATATGACCAACCAAGCCCAGAATATAGCAGATGAAAATGAAATGATAGATATGATTGTAACAGTTGTTGTGAAGCCGACTTTAAAGGGAATAGAAGACACCAAGTTAGTGAATTTTGAATATAAAGAAAAGAAAATAAAGTTCAAAACACACAAAGGAAATCAAAATGATGAAACCGAGCTTAGTATACAATTAAAATCAAAGAAAGAAGGTCTTAAAATGGAAATTGATTCTTTAATGTGTCTTTTCTTAGGAAGATTTGAATTACATGATAAAGGTTCTTATCAACACAGGATACAATGTTACAAAAATCTTAAAACTGGTTCGGTATGTACGAGAATTGAAGGATATAGGAATATTAATATTGATGCAGAATATGAAAACTACATCCAAGAAATCGATAACGCATCATCAAAGAATGATAAAATAATGAAGTCTATCATTGCATTTCATTATGCAAAAATGGCGATATCTCCCAATCACGCATACCTTAGTATGACCAATGCAATTTACCCTTTGATAGAGGAAATTGCGCACACAAACAATCATGTGAGCGCTGCATTCATTACATCTTGGAAACTTTTCAAAGAAAAAATCATTAAAGACGAAAAAGAAAAAGATTTATGGGATGAAAAGCTCAAATTGATTCATGACACCATATATAAAATTCATTACGAAAACGCATCAGTTAATATACAAGATGTGGAACAAATTAGGGAATTGTATAAACATTTCTTAAATATGTATATTATGCACAAACAACAAGAAGAAACTTAACAAAATAAATTATCTCAGGATAACTACCAACCCGAATTGAAACGTCACGTTAAATTTAGAGCTTTGTTAAAATTACCCGGAAGAATCATAAGGTTCCGATTCTTATTTCGAAATTTTCCTGACCCCATGGAAAAGTTCGCTTCCTGCGCCCGGATAAACGATCCTCTCCTCAACAGGCGTTGCACGTTTGACTTCCGGCCATCTGTTTTCCTGGGGCTCAGGGCCTTCAAGCGCCAGTTTTACAGGTTGCACGTCTCCCATCCTGGGATTCTTCCTGACATCGATCCCTTCGACATTATGGCTGAATTCGACAGGGATGTTATTGGGGTCGTAGCTGTAAATAGAGTGGATGAAACCATGGTCGATAACATCCGATACCCAGAAACCTGCTGCATCAAGCTTATCCTTCAGTTCCCACAGGTCTTCTTCCTCCTCGACGCCAAATGAGACATGATCAAAACCGAACCTGCCGTTTACAGGTCTTCCATGTTCTTTTTTTATCATAGGCAGAACGCCTTCCCACTCGAAGAACGCTATCAGGTCATATGGTGAGATCTCAAAAAAGTAATGCCTGTAACCCGGCTGGCCAAGACCTGCCACAAGGCGCATGCCGAGCAGATCACGCCAGAAGAGTATGGTTTTATCCATATCGCCGGTTGCCATTGCAAGATGATTTACTCCGTTGAATTTCATTGTTGTAACCTCCCTGACTCTGACATATATTCTGTCATGGAAGCCTGATATACATTTTGGAGTCCAACTGGCTGCTGCCAGCGGCTTGATTAAGCCCTGATCTCTTCCTTTCTTATTTTTTCAACAATGGCTTCCCTGAGAGAAACCAAACCCTGACTGAAATCAACAGGATACACCGGCGCCCCGTCGAGTTTTTTATATTCATCCGGTAAATTCGAAAAATTCTCCAATGCTCTCTGCCTTATCATATCAAGCGAAGGTCTTGAACAGACGATTTTCCCGTTCTTAACTGTCTGCTCCAGTAAAGGCCATGCGTTATCAATCACTTCATCCTCAAGCGCTATTATGTCCTTTATAAATTCCCCGTTTTCAACCATGCGCCACACACGTTTTTTCCCCGGGAGCGTGGCCTTTACGGTCTCTTCCGAAAGTTTCATTTTGGGCTTGTGTCTTCCGTGCTCCACAACATCCGAAAGTTTGTAGATCCCGTCAAGGGCAGGGGTCGGGCGGCCAGTGATGAGTTCAGTCCCAACCCCGAACATATCGATCCGTGCGCCTCTTGCCATAAGTTCGTCTATTTTCCATTCATTGATGTCGCCGCTTGCCACTATTTTAACGTAATGAAGCCCTGCATCATCAAGGATTTTACGCACCTGTTTTGAAAGTTCGCACAGGTCTCCGCTGTCAAGCCTCACACCCAGCAATTTCTCTCCTTTCTTTTCAAGCTCCTTTCCCACGATAACCGCTTTTTTCGCCCCTTTGATGCTGTTATAGGTATCTATCAGCAGGAAACATTTTTTCGGGAAAGCTTCAGCATAGGCGCGGTAGGCGTCGATCTCATGGTCAAAGCTTGTGACAAAAGAGTGTGCCATAGTCCCGGAAACAGGTATCCCGAAGGTTTTTCCTGCAAGAAGGTTGGATGTTGATGCGCATCCCCCGATATAGGTGGCGCGTGTTGCTTCAAGATGCCCGTCCCCCTGCGCCCGCCGCAGGCCGAATTCTGCTATCGCCCTTCCCCTTGCTGCATGGACCACGCGCGAGGACTTGGTGGCTATGAGTGTTGAGAAATTCATCTTGTTCAGGATGAACGTCTCCACAAGCTGGGCCTCCATAATGGGAGCCGTCACCCTTATGGCAGGTTCGAGCGGGAAAGCGATGCTGCCCTCAGGCATGGCCAGGATGTCGCCCGTGAACCTGAAATCCGCCAGCGCATCGAGGAACCCGTCGTCAAAACCCAGGGTTCTTAAGTAATCGATATCATCGCCATCAAAATGCAGGTTCTCGATATAATCCAGGACATAGCCCAGTCCTGCGGTCACAAGATAGGAGCCGAAAGGTATCTTCCTGACAAAATAATCAAATGTGGCCTGCGGATTATGTCCTGATTTCCAGTACGCCTGCAACATTGTAAGCTGGTAGAGGTCGGTCCTGAGTGCTTCGCTCATAATCCCACGCATGGATTGTTCTCAAAGACTTTATATCTTGGCTCTCAAAATGTTACTTATGGACATCGCCTCTCTGCGGCGCAGGATAGAACAACTTATCTCCACAGATTCATCGGTTTTTTCTCCTGCCATACAGGATTCCGGTTTTTCCTGCGTGCGCTGCGGCTGGTGCTGCAGGGAGAATTTCAAGATCCGGATAACCCCGGATATCCTGCGCCCGTCAAATGCGATCTCGATTTTTCCTGGCGATATCAGGCGCATTATCAAGGGGACAGGACTTGCCAGAGATGAAATAGATCAGCCTGATATTTATTCCTGCTTATCAGACGGGGATAACATTTACGCCATCGGTTGGATACTGCGGCGCAATGATGCAGGAGACTGCGTATTCTACATGAACGGCGCATGCACAATATACGAATGGCGCCCGATGATATGCAGATGCTATCCATTTTTTATGGGTGAGCACGGGGTTGATGTCATGCGCTGCGAAGGGTTGGGAAATAAAATGACCCGAGAGAGCGCAGTTGATACGGGGAAGCTCCTGAAAAGGTATGAGATAAAAAAACTGCAAAGCTACATCGGCATCATCAGGCAAATCGGAGATACGCTGAAGCCGGCTAACCTGTGCCAGCTTCAAAAAGACTTTTCAGGCAATGTTCTTGTCTGTGACGGGGAGGCGACAATTAATATAGACATTGATCTGAAAAGTGAATGACGGGTGTGATTTATTTCGGTTTAGGCGGCCAGTTTTTCTCCATCCATCCAGGGATTCTTCCTGAGTCCGGAGGTCCTATCATCACACGAAGCCCGGTAACATCCTCGACATCTCCCTGCAACCGCGCCGCAAGACCCGGCAGTACCAAAGTACTGTGTGCGGTCTTTTCATTGAAATCAAAGCCGGCTTTCTGGAAAGTATCTTTTATCTTGGCTGCCGTAAGCTGACCGCCTGCCACTGCTGCTTCGACCCCTATGCCATCGGTATCCACAGCTGCGAGATAACAGTTTATCTTGTTCGAAGACAGATCGCTCTCCACAGTATAATACGTGAGGGCAAAGTTGGTCGTAACTATCACGGGCGAATCTTTTGAAGGTGTTCCCACTTCATTGACCCCGGGAGCGACCTTGACCGGTGTTCTCGGGTCGGTGTATATAGTATCCCGCAGGTGTACCTCAGGCAGCATGGCATACGGTTCAATGCTGTGAAGGATCATAATATCCCCGTACCTTACTATGAAGACCGAGGCAAGCACCGTTTCCCAGTAAGAAGCTGTCACTGCATCCTTATAGACAAGCCATGCATTCAGTGGAACTGACATAAGCGGATACGCAATATCTTTCTGCCCTTCTTTTATCCCTGCACGGCGAAGCTTTGTGAATCTCTCAAACGTTTCTTTTAATTGCCTGCCCTGCGGGTACGTCCCAGGATCAAGAACGAGGTCTTTTATTCCCATTTCACGAAATGTGAGGGCAAGGGATTTGAGCTTATCAAGATCTGGTGAGAACAGAACCACAGGAACCTTGTAATTCAATGCAAGTTCTGCCACGTCGCCCCAGTTATTTTCAGTTGCGGCATAAACAAGTGGATTTTTATCTTTGACCGCTTCAAGGGCCGCTTTCAGCACACCCGGGTCAAAGGAGCAGAGTACCAGCGGTAGTTTTGTAGTCTCGCTGACTTTCTTTACCACGCCTGCGAACTTGAGAGGGTCTCCTGAAACACACCTCACGGCTACCATATCTACTTTCAGGAATTTCCCCACATAGAATTTCCTGAAATTTGAAATCTTATTTACCCTCTCCAGAAGCTCCTGTTCAGGCATTGTATCCCAGACATCGTAGGCAAAAGCGGTCGGGTTAAAAAATGTCAACTGGTGACGGTAGAGCACATCGTCGCCTCCAATCTTCTTTGCATATTCGCCCGTGCCTATCACGACTTGCCTGATCTCAGGAGCAAGAAGCGTCTGGAGTTCAACATATTTTTTCTTGAACTCATCCTTCAGGAGCGGGGGACAATCCTCAAGTTTCTTTGACCTGTCGATGAGATGTGCCGCAAAAGCCATGCATGTGGCATCCCCGCATTCGGCGCAGTTTATCTGGGGAAGGTACTTGTATACCTGGAGCGGGCTGTTTAACTTCATTATATCACCGCCGAAATCCAGTTATTTATATTAAACGGCTCGGTTTCTTTGGAACCATACAATGTTTGCGTGATTTCTTTTAACACCTGCACTGCGGTCGGATGCATCATCATGAAAAGATCATTCCCGGCTAGCGATAACGTAAGTCCGGTGACAATCTCCCAGATCGGCCCACGGTATTCGCGCGGTCCCCAGTCTGAGTCCTCTTTCAAAGGCGAAGATACCATCCATGCCTCGCGCGCTCCCCAGGCGTTGGTAGTGCCGCTTGACATCGGGAAATTTAGTTCGGTATCGCCTGTCAGACCTGCAAGCCTTATCCGCTCCATGTTCGTGTAAGCGTAATCAAGCCCGTAACCGAGCGCGGCTGTCGTCGGGTCCATCAGGATATTCTCCCGCGCAACCCCGCACTGCTTCATCAATTTGCGGTTAAGCTCCTTTTGCGCGTTGATCTCAAGCTGTGTCCATGAGAGCACAACGTGAT
>CABMIA010000018.1 GCA_902386085.1 uncultured archaeon | reverse complement strand
TTCAATATAGCCTCATTCACTGCCATCATTTCCCTTATATCCACCAATCCGAAATCAATGAAGCGCCATTCCATACTATCCCTCCAGCGCTTTCATGATTGATTCTGTAAAATCTGAAGGCGTTGTTCCAGGTGATTGAAGGCCCTCTGCTTCATAGATTTTTTCAATGATACTCCGGATTTCTTCCCGCTCAGCCTGTGCGCCTTTTAGCTGGCCAGCTATTTTGAAAATCGCTTCCTCCGGGAACAAAAAGAAATCCCCGGAAATTGAGATCTCTTTGATAATACCGTTCTGTGCAGTAACGAAAGACCTTATGAGCCCTCCTCTTGATTTATGTATCCCCTGCTTCATTGATGATATGTCCATGATTATTTCCAATACTTCAGAACAGCTTGATTATATAAAAAAATATCATTACGTCAGAGCCTTGAGCCTTCCTTCCGCCAGGATATTTTATGCGAGCCTGCAACCCCGGTCCGGAATCTCGGACATTTGTCCATACTGCAATCTTTTGTATGTTTTTGCCTGCACTCGGTCACAAGACTGAGTGGCAGGGTGTCTGTCTGCTCGTAGCCGGCAAACGAGGCAAACATGCCTTTCCCAATGGCACAACCTGATACTGGTCTGATATTCATAGTTCTCTCCCACTATACATCCCCTTACAGCAATTAAAAAGTATTAATCATTATAATATATAAATGTTTTCTCTATGATGAAGAAACCGCATATTTTATCCCATCATCGCGGCCGAAACACATTCCTCAGTAGTTGCCATGATACTCTTTACCCCACATAAATTCGGTACATATTTGTGCGCCTTTCCCGAGTTCACCATCATGCATGTGAACCTCTCGCTCGCAGGCGAAACCACCATGCAGGTATCGCAGAAAACCTTCACGCCGCTTTTCTCTAATTTTCTTATCAGCTCAGGATGCCTATTCTTTATGGCGCGCGAGGTGCATATCCAGACTTCTTTTTTCACTTTTTTGCCATTTAAGAGCCGGACGAGTTTCCGAAGCTCGCCAACGCTACTGTGCGGGCAGCCGAAGGCAATAAGATCGGGCTCGCCTGATGAATATACATCTTTAATCTGCTTTTCCTCAATCGTCAGAGTCTCTGCAGGAATTTCATACTTTCCGGCCTCAGGCGTAACCCCCAGAACATGGTACAGCGCCACGGCGCCTGAGGCCGCCATTGCCGCGCCGAGCGATTTCAATTCGTCTTTTGCAGGGATGGAAGACAGTTTAAAAAGAGGCACCCTGTCGCCTGCCATTTCGCCAACAATATACCCCAGCGCCCCGTAATCCGAGTCGTGCAGTTCTGCTTCTACCTTAATCAAGATGGTTGGTTCCCTGTTCTCATCCAGATGAAAGCCGTAATTCGCAGTCTTGCCGATCAGCGCCGCAGAAAGAGCGCTCGGTCCCCCTTCCCTGTTCGTGCGCGCCCCGATGACTGAGTTGGCATAGGAGATAGCTGAAGATTCGCTCCATGCCACATGATCCCCGAATCCTGCGAGGTTGTCGAAGATGTTATATGGCGTGCATGAGCACTCTGTTCTCACGCCAAGCGCTTCGTATGCCCGGATTATCTTCTCCTGTTTATCAGCAAAATCCTGGCTTATTCCCATTTCCTTCCAGCACTCCATGTCCATACCCGCTGGATTGAGGATCGAAGGCACTGCCACTTTTCCTTTCAGATCGGATATCCACTCAAGACCGGCTTCGCCGATGGTTTTGTAGGATACGCCGGCAATCTGGGCGCTCTTTATGGGAATGAGCCTGTCGGCGCCGTAGATGTCGCCGAGGGCGGTGAGGATCTCGATGGCTTTCTGGAATGTGGGGCCGCGTTCTCCGTTGAAGATTTTCTCTTCTTCAGGATTGAGGTACATCTAAACCTCCGTAACCGGTATGCAGTGATCAGTGTAATGTAAAAATTTCACCGCAGAGGGCGCAAAGTTCGCAAAGTCAGCCATGAACTGCGGTTCATAGAAGGAAATGAAGAAGAAATCCTGTAATGGTTTATCATTCCAGAGTAATCGCGATAGAACACGGATAACGCGGATGACACGGATGCGCACGGATTCCGTATCCGTGAAAATCCGTCCAATCCGTGTCATCCGTGTTCCGTTTCGCCACGTTGTCACTTTTTCATACCAGAGCGTTACCGCCTCGCTTTGCATTCTCTGCGTTGTTTGTAGTGGGCTGATTATTAACCGCAGATGAACGCAGATGAACGCAGATACCCCATGAACAAATCTTGGTTCTTCTGCTTGTATCCGCTGTTGTTGATA
The DNA here is from genome assembly GCA_902386085.1 of uncultured archaeon. Classification (GTDB taxonomy): domain Archaea; phylum Halobacteriota; class Methanosarcinia; order Methanosarcinales; family Methanoperedenaceae; genus Methanoperedens. The sequence goes on along the minus strand of CABMIA010000018.1, from coordinate 8,961 downwards.
TTTTCCAATTTTGCGGATTGCCTCAAGAATATCTTTAAAATATGCCTTATTCGCTCGCAGCATATTTTACACTCCTAAAGATAATGTCTCCAAATAGAGTTCTATAGCCTCTTTTATGTTAGCCATTACTTCATCAGGAGAATCACCCTGAGTTTGACATCCTTCAAGTTCAGGGCAATAAGCATAATATCCGTAATCATCTTTTTCGATAACAATGCCGGCTTTGCAATTCATCTTTTCACTTTAATTTATTTTAATTTTTTTAATTATTTATGAAATCAAGTATAATCTTTTTGAGGTGTTACTTTCCATATATTAACCATAGCATCGATTCATACTATTCTATTACCTTAAGACTTTCTCAACGCCTCATAGGGAGGTAACGACATCGGTTCAAGGAATATTTATTGGGATCATTTTGAGATAGATTGGAATAAAAAAATTATAATATTTCACAGAAACAATATGCGATTACGCATTTCTTCAGAAGACATTGTTTCAACTATTGATTTTAGCCGACGAATGCATTCCCCTATTGAGAGATGCTGCTGGTGAACATATATTATTCCACAGTGGTCAATTCCAGACTCGGCAACCATACTGAGGAAATCGTCATCATGAGTAAATATTATTACTCTTTCCTCTAAAGCATACCTCAATTGTTCTTCATCGCTGAGACCGAGCTTACCTTTATCTATGGCAGACCACGCTTCCACACCTCTACGCTTGAGCCCTTCAATAATTGCAACATTTACGTTCTCATCTGCATATATCTTGATACGCTTTTCTTCTTTCAAAAGCCCTCATGAAATTAACTTTTTACGCAATTTTACTATTTTCTCTTTTTTCAATTTGATTTCCTGGTCCATCTCTTCCCGATTCTCGTAGTAAAAAGACAGAGCATCATGTATTTGGGGGAGAATCAGATGAGGATGTGCATTAACGATTTCATCTGGAGCATAGCCAAGATATTCGTATTCAATTATTATATCCAATACGCGTACCCTTGTTCCAGCTATTATCGGGCTACCTTTACTTATTCTCGTATTAGTTGTAATGTAGGGATGTTTGATTATTTGCTTTTGCATTATATGTTAGTTATAGCACACTGACATAAGTAAATTACTCTTAATTGGTATCTGCGTTAATTGCACTCATCGCGGTTATTTTGGTCTCTTCACCCTCTCAAACTTCCATTTCTTACTCAGATCCATCGTCGCATCTATCCCCACCTTCGTCCCGATGCCGTCAACCGAGCGCGGGTCAAGCGTACTGCCTCTGACATTCGGATAAACGTATATGTCCTCATCGCCTTTCACCCTTGTTGCGATCGCAAATTCAATATCGTTCGGGTCGAAAATATTAATATCATCATCCACGACTACCACGTGCTTCAGGCTCTTGTGCACCGCAAAAGCAGCATCGATCGCCTTCTTTGCCTCTTCATCGTTATTTTTATGTATCTGCACCGCGGCATGGAAATAACAGCAGCCTCCAGGCGTGAGGACGACGTTCATCACATCCGCCACTTTTTTCACTTCATTGAATATCAGCGGCTCATAGGGAACGCCCATGAGTATATGATGCTCGCCCCCTGCAGGCATTAGCGCATGGTAGATGGGATCATTCCGGTGCATCATATTCGTGAGGTGAATGACAGGCTGTTTCCTGATTATATCAAAAGTCCCGCTTATATCAACGAACGGTCCTTCATCTGCAAGTTCGGTGGGATGGATGTATCCTTCAAGCACGATCTCCGCATGCGGCACCTTGATGCCATTTTGGCACTTGAATAACTCGATCGGCTCACCAGCCAGCGCCGATGCATAATTCCACTCCTTTCCTTCAGGCACGCGCGTTGAGACCGCAAACAGCGTCACGGGGTCGATGCCTATCGCGATGGCAACTGGAAGCCTTTCGCCCCTTTCCGATGCCTTTTTATAAAGATTATAGGTGTGCCTGAATTCCACAAGCCGCGCTGCAAGTTTATCTTTTCCTATCACCCTGAGCCGATGTATCGAGGCGTTCATCACCCCCTCGTATTCCGACACCACAACGCCTGCTGTAATATACGGGGCACCGTCCCCTTCAAAATGCGTAAGTATCGGAAGCTTTGGCAGGTCGGGGTCTTCCTCGACTTCCTTTGTTGGCGAATCCTTAACAAGTTTCGTTTTCCCGTCCACCGGCCTTGACGAAAGATGATGAATTATTCTTTCAGGCGGCACGCCCAGAGCCCCTGCAAGCAGTTCACGTGAACCCATAATATTCATGACAACCTTCGACCCGTTAACGTTCGTGAACAGGGTGGGCTCTTTCCCCACAGTTGCAGACACGTCGTAAACGGGCGACAGGGGCTTTTCGATTTCCGTAAGTTTTCCCAGGGATCCGAGCCGGTCTATAAATCCCCTGAAACTCATTCACGCCACCGCTTGTACAAATTATGCTCGATTGCCATGAGGTCAAGCGCCCGTCCTGCCATAAAATCAATTATATCGTCAATCGATTTTGGTTTTGAATAAAATGCCGGGCAGGCAGGCAGGATGGATGCACCTGCTCTGATCGCCCTTTCCATGTTCTCTATATGGATCAGATTGAGGGGCGTTTCACGCGTCATTAAAACAAGAGGGCGTTTCTCCTTAAGGCAAACATCTGCCGCTCGCGAGATCAGTGTATCGGACATCCCTATTGCTATGGAAGCCAGCGTTTTCATGCTGCACGGCGCCACTATCATGCCTTTTGACCTGTGGGAGCCGCTTGCTATCGGGGCGGTAAAATCATCATCGCTGTAAACATGATCTGCAAGCTCATCTACCCCCTGCACTGAAAAATCAGTCTCGATCTCGATAAGTTTTTTTGCGGACTCGGAGACGACCAGATGAGTTTCAACGTTTCTCATGTCTTTCAGGGTTTCAAGGATCCGTATACCGTACTGGACGCCTGAAGCCCCGCTGATGCCTATAATGACCTCAAAGTTCATGCAATATAGTTGGTTTAATTGTTTGAATAGTTTTGTATCGACTGTTTTTAAATAGGATTATATAATCCCATTTCAATTACTTGGCATGTATCAGGTATTATATGATGTTGCCCTGCGCCTCGGTCTTGGAATAATCCTCGGGTTTTTACTCCTGGTCTTCATAACAATAGTTGAGACAGCGTTCTATAATCACAGTAAACAGATCCATCTTGGGGTTATCATAACTCTTCTTGCCCTGATAATTTATGCTCTTGGGGACATCGCCCTTGATGTATTACACATTTGATTTCTTCCTTCTGAACCTGCCCAGTAATTTTCTTATTCTGCTTTTGCCTGCATTCTTGACCTTGATCCTGAGGTTACCCCTTTTTGAGTTTATCACCATTTTAAATATAGCATCATCAGGACAGGAATCAAGGAAATTCTTGATCTCTCCTGCAGCAGTCTCTTTATTGATCCCTGTAAACTCTATGCTCATACCTTCTCAACTACCACTGGTCAACTACCATTGGAATAAATATATATCCTTCTATTCCAGATTAGAAAAAGAATTTTCAAAAACAGCAGACTTATGGTACTGGATAAACTGGGCGAATCCCTACAGGGCGCATTAAAGAAACTTGTCGGAGCAGGCAGGATAGATGAAAAGACAGTGGACGAGGCAGTTCGTGATATCCAGAGGGCCTTGCTCCAGGCAGACGTGAATGTCAAGCTCGTAATGACATTATCCCAGAAAATAAAGCAGCGGTCACTCAAAGAAGAGCCGCCCAGCGGAATGAACCCGAGGGAGCATGTAATTCGCATCGTTTATCAGGAACTCATCAATATACTCGGGAAAACCGCGAACGTGAAGCTTGGCCCCCAGACAATAATGATGGTGGGCTTGCAGGGAAGCGGCAAAACAACCACGACTGCCAAGTTAGCGCGCTATTTCCAGAGGAAAGGACTGAGAACTGCGGTAGTATGCGCTGATACTTTCAGGGCCGGAGCATACGACCAGCTAAAGACATTGTGCGACAGGATGGGCATCTTCTTTTATGGGGAAAAGGATGTCAAGGACGCAGTCGCCATAACGCAGCGCGGGTTGAAGGTCGTTGAGAAATACGACGTAAAGAAAATCGATACGGCCGGAAGACATGCGCTTGAAAAAGACCTGATAAAAGAAATGGAAGATATTCATAAAGTTGCAGCGCCGGATCACAAGCTCCTGGTCATTGATGCCGCAATGGGGCAGCTCGCAAGCGACCAGGCAGCAGCTTTCAATAAGTCTATCGGAATAACGGGCGTGGTCATAACAAAACTGGACGGCACGGCTAAAGGAGGAGGCGCTATGTCGGCTGTATCAGAAACCGATTCGGCGATCGCTTTTATCGGCGTCGGGGAGACAACAGAAGACCTTGAAAAGTTCGAAGCTGACAGGTTTATTTCGCGACTTCTCGGTATGGGAGATATCAAATCCCTTATCGAGAAAGCAGAAGAGACCCTGAAAACCGAGGACATCGACATGGAAGGAATGCTCTCCGGGAAGTTTACGTTGAAAGATATGTACAAACAGATGGAAGCGATGAATAAGATAGGTCCCCTCAAACAGGTGATGCAAATGCTCCCGATGGGTAAACTCGGAATGAAAATCTCAGATGATACTTACACCGTCACCCAGGAAAAAATAAAAAAGTACAAGTACATTATGGATTCGATGAACGATAAGGAACTTGAGGATCCACGTCATGTAAATAGCCAGCGGATCATAAGGATAGCGCGCGGTTCGGGGACAAAATACGAAGAGGTGCGCGAGCTTTTGAAGTACCATAAAACAATGCAAAAAGCTTTGAAAGGTATGATGGGCAACAAATTTAACCTGCAGAAAATGATGAAGAAACTGGGAATGTAAGTTGCGGCGCTTGGTATCTGAATAAGGCATTTGAAAAGATTTATATAGTAAAATAGCTATTAAAATATAGCCAAATTAATTTTGTTCAAGGAGGCTTTAAAAGCAATGGTTACCGATTTAAAAGAGTTTGCAAAAACAGCAAAACCATCTGTTGCCGTAGTCGGGCTGGGTGGCGCGGGTTGTAATATCACGACATGGATAGCACAAAAAGGAATGGCTGGCGGCAGGATTATTGCTGCGAATACGGATGTTAATCATCTTTATATTCAAAAAGCAGATAAACTGGTTCTTCTCGGGGAAAAGTTGTGCAAAGGGCACGGATGCGGAGGCTTCCCGGAAATGGGTGCACAGGCTACAAGAGAGAACATCAATGAACTGTAAGCAGAACTTGAAGGTTCGAATCTTGTTTTCCTTTTAGCAGGATTGGGTGGAGGAACCGGGACTGGCGCTATACCCGTGGTCGCAGAAATAACACGCGAACTTGGCTCACTCACTATCGGTTGTGTGACAATCCCTTTCACTATCGAGATGTCCAGGAGAGAAAAGGCACGTGAAGCGATCGAACTGCTCGCGAAATCCTGCGATTCCGTGGTGATTATAGATAACTCGAAATTAAGAGAAGTGGCCGGGAACCTGCCGTTAAAAGAGGCCCTGAATGTAGCAAACGCGCTTGTAGGCGCATTTGTAAAGAACCTTACAGACACGATAACACAGCCAAGCCTTGTTAACCTTGACTATGCAGACCTTCGCGCGGTAATGGAACGCGGGGGAGTATCTTCTATCGGGATAGGTGAAAGCGACGGCCAGAACAGGGTCGAGAAAGCTGTGGCTCAGGCTATCAGCACACCGCTCCTTGATGTCAGGGATATATCCGCAAGCTACGGCGTTCTCGTACACATCGTGGGTGGCGAGGACCTGACGCTGGAAGAAGTTGCTGTGGCGGGCGAGCTTATAATGGATAAGGTCCCCAACACCAAGAGGATCATCTGGGGCGCAAAAGTCGATAACAACCTGACTGGCGGTGTCCGCGTCATGGCAGTGCTTACAGGTGTCGAGAGCCCGTTCGTTACCGGAGAGGTAAAAGAAAAAGTGGTGGTTGAAGAAAAGCCGCCTGAACCTGAGCCTGAGAAACCTAAGGTAGAAGCTCCAAAGCCAAAGCCTGTTGTGAAGGTGGAACCGCCAAAACCCGAGCCGGTGAAGGAACAAAAGAGCAATTATATCTGGATTATTGTAATATTAATAATAATTTTAGTCTTGCTCTGGTATTTAACAAGATGATGTTGTTCCGGTTATTACCGGAACCTCTAATTTTCATTGATTTTAGTTACTCTTTGTAAAGCGGTCTCTTTATTCTGCGCTCAGAACCTCGTGTATGGTTCTCAACAATTTCCCGGTCGTGTAAGGCTTTGTTAAAAAAGCGTTCATCATGCCTGCGGCTTTTGTTAGCTTGTCTTTCTCCGTTAATCCGCTTGCTGCAATGATCTTTAGTTCCGGATTGATTTTACGCAACTCTTGAATGCCTGCCAGCCCGTCCATAACCGGCATCATCATATCCATCAGAACAAGTTTGATTTCTTCTCTGTTTTGTTTATATAACGCTATTGCCTCCATCCCGTTACATGCCGTAAGCACGCTGTATCCGTGTTTTTCTAACACTGAAATTGTGATGTCACGAACCTGTTTTTCATCATCAACAGCGAGAATTAATTCTCCGTGCCCTGTGGCATGTTCACGCGGCTCCTCAACTTTTTGTATTTCAGTTGCTGTAATTGCAGGCAAATAAACTTTGAATGTCGTTCCTTTTCCGGTTTCGCTATACACATTTATAAATCCGCCGTGGCTTTTCACAATCCCAAGAGCGGTAGAAAGACCAAGTCCAGTGCCTTTACCATGCTCTTTTGTTGTGAAAAAGGGCTCAAAGATCCTGCCCATTATTTTAGGAGGAATACCGGTTCCGGTATCCGTGACAGCAATTACGATATAACGACCAACCCTGGCTTCAATATTAACATCAGCGAAGTTTTCGTCAATGAAAATATTTTCAGCAGATATGGAGAGGATACCGCCATCAGGCATAGCGTCGCGGGCGTTCACGCATAGGTTCATCAGGACCTGGTGCAGTTGAGTGGCATCCCCCGATATGGTCTGGAGGTCTTTCCCTATATCGGTTCTGATCTCGATGGATCTCGGGAATGTCTCATTTGCTATCTGTCTTATTTCTGATATAAGGTGCGCTGTTTGAAGAGGCATGCGTTCACCCTCTACGCCTCGCGCAAATGACTGAACCTGCTTTATCAGGCTGGCTCCGCGCCTGGCGCTTCGATCAAGAATATCAATCAATTTCCGGCTTTCATTATCCGTGAATTTTTCACTTAATAGTTCCAGTGACAGCATTATCGGCGCAAGAACATTGTTAATGTCATGCGCTATGCCGCCTGCGAGCGTACCTATGCTCTCCATGCGCTGGGCGCGCAGGAATTGTTCTTCGAGCTTCTTTCTCCCGGTTATATCAGTATTTATAACAAGTATTGATTTTGGTTTTCCTTCATTATCATGCATCAGGGTCCAGCGGCTTTCGACTGTGATTTCTCTGCCGTCTTTTGTTACATGGTGCAGCTCACCGCTCCATTCTCCTCTCTCAATCACGATCTTCTGAACTTTAATGGGTTGCGATAATTCTTCTATATCTTTATACAAAAGCTCATTGGCATTTTTACTTATGACTTCCTCTGCTGCCCAGCCATAAAGACGTTCAGCGCTTTTATTCCAGTAGGTGATGCTGCCTTCTAAATTCCGGACTAAAATAGCATCCTGTGCTTTATCGAGAAGAGCAGCTTGCTCTCTTATTTGCTCCTCAGCCCGCCTGCGCACGGTAATGTCCTGAACCTGGACCAAATAGCCTGAAACCGCATTTTCTTTTTCTCCTATTGGAGTAATAAGAAGATCTAAATAAATGATTCCTGATCTTGTTGTTTTGTAAAGGTTGTATTTGTTCACGTTTTCAAAATCAAAAAGTGCTTCATGTCTTACTATCTCACCACTGCGCAATGTTTCTTTTATCTTATCTGTAATATTGGGATCTTCAAAAAGTTTGAAACCTTTTACTTCTTCTACATCTGACACACCAAAAATATCAAGACATGCCTTATTTGCATCGATCAACTTGCCTTGAGAATCATAAACTTCTATTCCAATAGGTGATTGAACATAGATGTTCTTGAACCTTTCTTCACTTTCTCGCAGAACCACATCTGCACGTTTGCGCTCGGAAATATCTCTAACAACGGAGTGCACTTCCAACTTACCATCAAATTTGTAGGGGATTGCAACTACCTCCACATCAATGGGAGTGCCATCAAGCTTTAGCATCTTCTCTTCAATAAGAGACGCTGGTTTTCCTTCTTTTTCCATATGAAGGCGTTCATTGACGATTTTCCAATAATCAGGATGTATAATTTGACGTATCGGTTTTCCAATAAGTCCTTCAGGATTTTCCGAACCCAATATTTTTGCAGCAGCAGGATTGACAAAAATAAGTTCATGCAGGTTGTGGACGATGATTCCATCCGGAGATGATTCCACGAGGAGGCGGTAACGTTCTTCGCTTTCTTTCAGCGCTTTTTCTGATCGTCTTTGTTCGGTGATATCCAGAAGAGATCCTATGCTTCTTTTTGTTCCGGGGATCATTGCAATGGTAAGGAAGATATCCCTGATATTGCCGTTCCTGTTGATTAACCGGAACTCGTATTTATTCGGAGCCTTCATCGGTTCAATCCTCCGCTCATTGTGGTACTTTATCATTCTTTCCAGGTCTTCTTTTACGACAAATTCCATCCAGCTTTTCTTACCTTCCACTTCCTCTCTGGAATAACCTGTGAGTTTTTCATACTCTTCGTTCACCAGGGATATTTTAGTATCCTCTTCGATAACCCCTGTCGCTGTTCCGGTTGTCTCGAATATCGTTTTGTACCTGACTTCAGACTCTCTCAGCGCATTCTCCATACGCTTACGCTCGGTAATGTCACGAGCCATGGTCAACGTATAATTGTTTTTCCCGATGGAAATATAACTGACATTTACCTCTACAGGCAAT
>CABMIA010000017.1 GCA_902386085.1 uncultured archaeon | reverse complement strand
GGTTTAATAAGATCTGTCATAGGCTTTTTGTTTTAACAATATCGCCTTCAATATCCTCTATCTCATGCACGAAGATATCGATTACTTCCTCTGCAATTGTTTTCCAGTTCTTTATCCCGGAATCTTCCAGGGCTGAGGTCTCGATGTCCTTCGGGGTTCCACGTGTTGTAATGTTAATTCCGCAGTGTATCTTTTCACTCGATACCCCGGCGCTGGCTATACTGACTGTGAGCTTTTTACCATCAATAAAAAGGTCATCCCCGTTCCTGACTGTTTTTATTTTATGTCTTTCCAGGACATCTTTTATGCAGACAATAAGGAGACGCTGCATGTAGTAGGCAAGGCGCATGCTTGCAGGCGAATCGAACCTCTCGACAATGATATGGATCAGGTCATCGCCCTGGATTGTTTTCCCGGCTTTACTGTCTTCCAGGTCCTTCATGTTATCAAAAGTAACATCCATCGGGCCATGAAAAATCACAATCGAATTACCTTTTATTCCCATGCTGTATGCCCATAACGGGGCTATCTGGGAGCCGTCGTATTTTATTTGATCGGGTAGGATTCTGGAGATCATGGTTATTTCTTCTTCGAGGCAATGATGAACTTTTGTCTTATTTTCCGGAATTGATTTTAAAATTTTCCTGTTGCTGCTGTAGGCGTTTCATAATCATATAAATTTTTACCCAACCCTTATTTTTGCCGTAGTATGAATACTCGTTTAAAAATCAGTAGAAAAGGTAGAGGATTTACAAGATTTTTGGATAGGATAGGAAGTGAATCTTATAAGTATTATTTTTCCTCTACAAGACGTTACTTAGTTTCAGTATATAATAGTATTTTTCCAGAATTACACCCAAATTGACTCCAAATCAGGCGTATCTTCCCCTTGATTCGATTTCTTTTACCCTTTCAAGCACATCCCCTGCATCCCCGAAAGTTCTTGCATATCCTTTCTTGAAAGCCTCGATAAGTTCCTCATGGTTTTCATGTGTGCTCTCAAACGTCTGGAAAAGGACATGAACGTCCACGCCTCTTGCCTCCAGGGTCTTATCCAGGTACGCAAGGCCAAAGTCTATCAGGAATAATTTTCCATCTTTAAGCAATATATTCGACGTTGTGAGATCGCCGTGCACGATCCCGCATGAGTGCAGCCTGCCTGCAAGTTCTCCCGCCAGCTCGCATAGATACGGAGTGATAACTTTTTTCAGGGCAGTCCCGTCGATATACTCCATTTTGATCTCAAAATCAGCAACATCCCTGATTATCGGCGTCGGGACACCGCACCTTCGCGCCTCTGATATGAGGCGCGCCTCTGTTCGCGTCCTCTCCCTGCGTATAGCCTCGTCAATTTCCAAAAGCCTGTATCGCTTCCGTATCCTTGCCTTGGTTACAATATTTCCTTTAAGGGTAATGACTGCCTCTGCTCCGCTTGCGATTACCGCCATACGACCTCCGCATCATCGGGCCTGTAGTTCGGATTAACTCTGGAATCCGATAGCGCGGTCCTGTACCCTGCCCTGTACATCAAAAGACCGAGGTATGCTATCATTGCGCCGTTATCACCCATGAACCGTTTCTCAGGCACATAGAACCTGATACCCCTATCCTCGCACATGATCCTTAGCATCTCCTGCAATCTTGTGTTCGCACCCACGCCCCCTGCAAGGAGAACCTCTTTTTTTTCCGTATGCGCGACTGCCCGTTCTGTTACCTCAACAAGCATGGCGAAAGCTGTTTCCTGGAAGGAGTGGCAGACGTCAGGCAGGTCGTTCTTTTTCAGGGATTCCTGCGCTGCCGTGGTAAGTCCTGAAAATGAAAAATCCATGCCCTTAACTGTATAGGGCAGCGGGATGTACCTGGCCGCCTTTTTTGCAAGCTCCTCAACCTTCGGGCCACCGGGATGCGCCAGGCCCGCAAATCTCCCGAATTTGTCAAGCGCGTTGCCTATCCCGATGTCAAGGGTTTCGCCAAAGACCCTGTATCGTCCTTTCCTGTATGCCAGTACCTGTGAATTTGCCCCGCTTACGTACAGCGTTACAGGGTCGCGGGCGGCCGTACGCCAGATGCCGACCTCCACATGCGCGATGCAGTGATTGACCCCGATCAGGGGGACATCCAGGGTCAGTGCAAGCGCCCTCGCCGCTGTTGCAACTGTGCGAAGGCACGGGCCGAGCCCGGGTCCCTGTGAAAAAGCAACTGCGTTAACATTTCTTCCGCCTTTTTCCAGGGTTTTCATGACAACATCCGATACATTGTTTGCATGATGCTGTGCAGCTTCGCGCGGATGGATCCCCCCTGTCGCCGGCTTGTAAGTGGCTGTGGTTTCGGCTATAACCTCGTTTTCATCGACAATGGCAGCGCTCAGGTTCCATGCCGTTCCTTCAAGGCCGAGTATTTTCGACATATGGTTTTCCCTGACTCCATGACAATAGTTTCTAAAATAAGTATCGCATATTTTCAAAGCTAGCGGCTTTTCAGTAATCTTTACATACAGCAGAGACATAATAAGCTTGAACTATAGAGGTGTTATACTGAAAGAGCGAGCAAAATCCGGCCCTGCACCAGATGAATTTACCAGAGTACGGATTCCCCAGAAAGGCGCAAATGAGGTGCTTGGGATCGTCGAAAGCCTGCTGGGGGCGAACAAGATAAGGGTCAGGTGTATGGACGGGGTGGTAAGGCTTGCCCGCATTCCCGGTAAGATCAAGAAAAAGATATGGATAATGGAAGGGGATGTGGTTATAGTTGTGCCGTGGTCGTTCCAGAACGAAAAAGCCGATATTGCCTGGAAATATAGCGGTCCGCAGGTAAACTGGCTTCAGCGCAAAGGATTTTTAAAAAGTTAGATCTGCATTATGGTCAGTGATAAGAAGCTTAGCCGCATGGATGGGATTATCGACGAATTCCGCATGCGTATCAAGGATTCCAACCAGAGGGCTGTTTTCGGTGATGTTTTTGATGATGCCACTCTTATGGCGCTCTATGAGCTTTCTAGGAAAGGTTATTTTGATGCGTTCGGGGGATCGGTAAGTACAGGCAAGGAAGCAAACATTTTCCATGCGATCTCGAAAAAAGATGGCACCTCTGAGATTGCAGTGAAGATATACATGATCTCTACAGCTAATTTTAATGCAATGAAAGAATATATCCTGGGAGATCCCAGGTTCGCAGGCATCAAGCAGTCCAGGAAAGACATAATTTTCGCCTGGGCAAAAAAGGAATTCAAAAATCTGAAAAGGGCCGTGGATGCAGGAGTGCGCGTGCCTGAACCGTATGTTACGAAAAGGAATATCCTGTTGATGGAGTTCATCGGAAAAGACGGCATGCCGATGCCCCAATTAAGGGACGTGGAACTTACCATGGAAGAGGCGCGCAGTATTTTTGACATGATTGTTGAATACATGCATCTGTTATATTCTAAGGCAGAGCTTATCCATGCCGACCTGAGCGAATACAATATATTGATAGATATGAATGTTATGGAGCCTGTGATAATCGACATGGGCCAGTCTGTCACCAGGGATCACTTTAACGCGCAGGCATATTTGCAGCGGGATGTAGCCAATGTTGCACGTTTCTTCAGGAAATTCAATATCCCGGTAAACGAAGAAGATATTATTTCAGTCATAAAAAGAGGATAAAAATGATAGAACATATTAAAATTCCACTTGAACGAGTTGCGGTTTTAGTCGGGCCGAAAGGAAGCATTAAAGAGCTTATTGAAGAAAAATCAACCGCCACGATTAATATCGATAGCAAAAGCGGCGATGTCGAAATAATGGAAGCGAAAGACCCTCTCAAGGGCCTGCGCGCAAGGGAGGTGGTACAGGCCATTGCACGGGGGTTCAGCCCTGAAAAGGCGCTGCGGCTGTTTGATGAAGAACTTCTTATGTTCGAGTCCATCGACCTGTCGGATATCGCAAGGACCGAGAAAGACCTTCAGCGTTTAAAAGGAAGAATAATTGGAAAAGAAGGCAAAAGCCGGGAGGTATTTGAGACTCTTACCAATGCGCGCATTTCCGTGTACGGGAAAACCATATCCCTGATCGGGTATCCTGAACAGAACGCGGTCGCCCGGGCAGGTATAGACATGCTGTTAAAAGGATCAACCCACGGGCCTGTGTATAAATTCCTTGAGAAAAAGAAAAGCGAATTGAAGCGCGCAGAACTCGGATTACAATAAATCCCGTTAATCTTTTATACAATAAGGTCGCTTTCTAAATAGGGCAGGTAATATCTTTTTTAAATACCACCATCCACCTGCCCAACCTTTAGTACAATAATATTGAATCAGAGTGGCACTATTAAATATGCAGTTATCATCGGGGTGTCACTAAAATAGCACCGGTGAATTATTGCGGGATTTATTACATTGTACAGAATTTGTGGAACTTATGAAATCCTGCCGCATAAGGATTTTTCCAAAGTTATTTTTATATCTTGAACTGTTCCATGAAAAGAGGAACCTGCATTTGTTCCAGCCTCTTACCATCCTCGAACATCTCTATAATCTTCTGTAATCTTCCAGGGGAAAAGCGCGTAGAAAGATTGCGACAGAATTTCTCCAGAAGTACAGGATTAGCCTCTTCACGGCGCCTGCGGTGACCTGCTGGATATTCTATCTCTACGGCTTCGGTACTGCTCCCGTCATTGAAGAACACCTGAACCGAGTTTGCAATGGCGCGTTTTTCAGAATCGTAATAGTCCCTCGTGTACCTGGGGTTCTCCCTCACGATCATTTTCTCCCGCATGGCATCTATCCTGGGATCCAAAGCCCTTTCATCCTCATAGTCTTCGTATTCCAGTTTTCCAAAAATCAGTCCGATTGCGGTCATGTACTGCAGGCAGTGATCCCTGTCTGCAGGATTGTTGAGGTGCCCTTTCTTGTCGATGATACTTATAGCTGATCGCTGTGTGATTATCTCCACGCGCTCTATTTCATCCAGGCGATCTCGTACCTCAGGATGGAGCCTGATGCCAGCCTCGACCGCCGTCTGGCCATGGAACTCGGCAGGGCATGTCTTGAACAGGATGTTCTCCATGACATAGCTTCCATAAGGGCGCTGGAACCTGAAACGCTCACCATTCCATACCCTTTCATAAAAGCCCCATGCCGGTGCTGTGAGGACGGTGGGATACCCCATTTCCCCGCGTGACGATAGCATTGCAAGAAAGACACCGCGGCTTGCGGCATCCCCTGCTGCCCAGCTCTTGCGTGAGCCGGTATTGGGGGCATGGCGGTAGACCCTCAGAGTGCCAAGGTCTGCCCAGACCTGGGATATCGCATTGACAATCCTATCCCTATCGCATCCGAGGAGACCTGCGCATACTGCAGCACTTGCAAGTTTGACGAGCAGGACATGGTCGAGTCCGCGCTTGTTGAAGCTGTTCTCCAATGCCATGATACCCTGGACCTCGTATGCCTTTATCATGGCAGTGAATACATCACGCATGATAAGGGGTTCTTTACCTCCTGCAATGTTTCTTCGTGAGATATATTCGGACACTGCAAGGATCGCGCCGATGTTATCCGAAGGATGCCCCCACTCAGCTGCCAGCCACGTATCATTGAAGTCCAGCCAGCGGATCATAACCCCTGTATTGAAAGCTACGCTGACCGGGTCAAGAATAAATGAGGTGCCGGGTACGTGCGATCCGTTCGGTACGACAGTTCCGGGGACAACGGGTCCGAGCAACCTTGTGCATTCAGGGAATTTTAGAGCCAGCACTGCGCAACCGAGGCTATCCATCAGACAGAGACGTGCCGTGTTGTATGACTCTTCATGGGCGGGAGAATAATCGAGAACATAATCCGCAATGTCTGCCATTTCTTTGTCAGGACTAATTGATTTCCTGGGCTTCATGGCACATCATCGTTCATCGATCGGAATATATTCCCTTTCTTCCGGCCCCACGTAATTCGCAAGCGGTCTTACAAGCTTGTTGCTGGCGCGCTGCTCAAGGATATGGGCACTCCAGCCGCAGCATCTGCTGATGGCGAATATCGGCGTAAAGAGGGATGCAGGGATACCTGCAGTCCTGTACGCCACCGCTGTATAATAATCAAGGTTAGGGAACAGACCCTTTTGATCCCACATTACACGCTCGATCTCCTCTGCGATCTCGAACAACTTCGTATCTTTCTTTTCTGCGCAGAGTTTATGAGCCCACTCCCTGATGATAGAAGAGCGCGGATCAATTTCTTTGTACACCGCGTGCCCGAAACCCATAACCAGCTCCTTATTTTCCAGCATGTGCAGCACACCCGTTCTGGCTTCATCAGAGTTCCTGAATCTGCCTAAAAGTTCCAGGGCTGCCTCGTTTGCCCCTCCGTGGAGGGGGCCGGCCAGTGTCCCGATGCCTGAAACGATGCATGAATGGAAATCTGAAAGTGTAGAAGCGCACACGCGGGTGGCAAAGGTGGATGCCGCAAGTTCGTGCTCTGCATAGAGTATCAGGGAGCAGTTCATCATGTCCCTTTCTATTTTTGCAGGGCGCTTTCCAGTGACCATGTGCAGAAGGTACCCTGCCAGTGTATTTTCCTCTGAAACTGGAATCTCCTTTCTTTGAGATTTCAGGTACCAGGAACCCAGTATCGTGGGCAGGACACCGAGGAGCCGCTTGGCTACTTTTTTCCCATCATTTTTCTGCTCGGGTTCCTCATTGCCCAGCATGGATACGGCCGTACGGAGCACTGCCATGGGAGCCGAGTCCGGCATCATCATTTCAAGAAGCCTTTCGATAAACCCGGGCAGCGGGCGATTACTTATGAGTTCTTCTCTCCAGCCCGAAAGCTGGTTGCGGGTTGGAAGCTCCCCGTTTATCAGGAGGTAGGAAACTTCTTCGAAGGTGCTCTTTTCCGCAAGCTGTTCAAGCGGATATCCGAGGTAACTTAGCTTCATGCCTTCTACGCTCAGCGAACACAGGGCTGTATTCACGGCTTTTACGCCACGAAGCCCGATGGTGCTGTCACTTTTGAACCCTTTTATTTTTGCCATACCCACCTTCAATTAATTTATCGACCAGCTCTTCATAGCGATAATAATCCAGAAGTTCGTAGAGTTCCTCGCGCGTCTGCATGGTATCTATCAGTGATTTCTGCGTACCTTGCTCGCGAATAACCCGATATACCTCCCCGGCTGCCCTGTTCATCGCACGAAAAGCGGACAATGGATACAGCGCTATGGAAACACCTGCCATCCTGAGTTCTTCAAGGGTGAACAGGGGGGTCATGCCGAATTCTGTGATATTTGCCAGCACAGGGACCGGAACCGCTTCTGTGAAAGCTTTGTATTGTTCAAGTCCGGTAAGCGCATCAGGGAAGATCGCATCGGCTCCTGCTTCCACATACATGCACGCACGCGCAAGCGCCCCGTCAAGCCCTTCAGGCGCAAAGGCATCCGTCCTCGCTATTATCATAAAATCCGGGTCTTTCCTCGCATCCACAGCCGCCCTTATGCGGGCGCACATCTCCCCTGCCGGGACGACTTTTTTGTTCGGGCGGTGCCCGCAGCGCTTCTGCGCCTCCTGGTCTTCGATCTGGACTCCGGCAGCCCCGTCCTTTTCCAGCGTCCTGATCGTACGCGCGATAGAGAACTCAGCCCCGAAACCAGTGTCGATGTCGACAAGCAAAGGAAGATCCACGGCATCAGTGATCCGCCGTGCGTCCGTGGCTACATCAGAAAGTGTGATGATACCGAGGTCTGGCACGCCAAGCGATGCATTCGAGACACCTGCCCCTGAAAGATAAATGGCCCGAAAGCCTGCTCTTTTTGCCATCATCGCTGAAAGGGCATTGACGGTTCCTACGACCTGGAGGGGTTTTTCCTCCGATAGGGCATCGCGTAATCTCTTACCTTGTGTCATTCTCACTCCCATCAACAAAATATGGCGTTATGTCAATATAACTTTTGGCATCGGGATGCCTGTCGCCGTGTTTACCATCGGAGCGTCTTCTGCCATGCCTCTTTCAGCTCATCAACCCCGGCACTCAGCACCACTTTCTCCCCGTCCTTTACTGTGAAATTCTGCTGCTGGATGACCGCGCCGATATCAGCGAACACATTGCCAGTCATTATTTCCTCAAACCTCTCCACAGTGTCAGGCGCCACTGTGACAACGAACCTGCTCTGCGATTCTGAGAACAATATGGTATCAGCCCGCTTGATGTTCTCCACAGGCACCTTTGCCAGTTCAATTGTCATCCCAAGCTCTCCTGAAAAAGCGCTCTCGGCAAGCGCCACACCCAGGCCGCCATCGGAACAATCATGGCATGATGCCACCAAACCTTCATTGATGGCTTTTTCAAGGGCAACGTAAAGTTTTTTAGCCGACACCGCATTCACTTTCGGCACATCGTTCCCTGTGAAGCCAAGCGAGGCGTAATACTCCGACGCCCCGAGTTCGTCCTTTGTGATCCCGAGCACGTAAACCCTGTCATCAGGCTTTTTAACATCCATCGTCACGGCCTTCCCGACGTCCCCGATTTTGCCAATTGTAGAGAATAGCACAGTTGGCGGGATGGAGATTTTCCTGCTGCCAATGATATAATCGTTCTTCATGCTGTCCTTTCCTGAGATGCAGGGCACGCCGTAGGCTCTGGTATAATCATACAATGCCATGTTCGCCCTCACAAGCTGCGCGAGTTTGAATTCACCGTCCGGGTTTTTCTCGGATTTCACGGGGTCGCACCAGCAGAAGTTATCAAGACCTGCAACATGGTCAAACGAACCTCCCACCGCTATATGGTTCCTGAGAGCTTCATCGATGGCGCAGGCGGTCATGTGGTAAGTATCAATATCGCCGTAGCGCGGGCAGATGCCGTTCGCCACCACAACGCCTTCCATGCTGTCAAGTAAAGGTCTAAGGACTGCTGCATCGCTTGGCCCTTCACATGTCAGGGGCTTGACGACCGAGCCGCCCTGCACTTCGTGGTCGTACTGCCGGATAACGTATTCCTTTGAGCAGATATTAAGTCGCGAGAGAAGGTTTTTAAGCGTTGCGGTCAGGCCAGTGATCCCGAGAACAGGTTCCTCGAACTTTTGAGGTTCCCACCGCGCATTGAGCTTCATCGTAGGAAGACCTTTATGCAGGAAATCCATATCCAGATAAGCCACTGTCTTGCTGCCATACATTGCATGGAATTTCCCACTGTCCGTAAATTTCCCGATCACAGTAGCCTCTGTATCCCTTGTTCTTGCAAGTTTCAGGAATTCATCTATCTTCGATGATGAAACTGCAAGCGTCATCCTCTCCTGCGACTCGGAAAGCAGGATTTCCCATGGGTCAAGACCCGCGTATTTCAGCGGGCATTTCTCAAGCTCTATGAGACATCCGCCTGAAAGCTGCGCCATCTCTCCCACGGAAGAGGACAAGCCTCCTGCTCCATTGTCGGTGATGGCATTATACAGTCCCTTATCCCTTGCCTCAAGCAGGAAATCGAGCATCTTTTTCTGGGTTATCGGGTCCCCTATCTGGACTGCCGTCACCGGGGAGTTCTCATCAAGTTCAAGAGAAGAGAACGTGGCACCGTGGATGCCGTCTTTCCCGATGCGCCCCCCGGTCATCACAATTAGATCGCCATTGTGGATTTCTTTTATATGCGAGGGCTTTCCATTGATTGCTGAGGGCATTATCCCGCCCGTTCCGCAGTAAACGAGCGGCTTGCCGAGGTAGCGGTCATCAAAAACGATGCACCCGTTCACTGTGGGGATGCCGCTCTTGTTACCTCCATGTTCCACGCCGCGCCGCACGCCTTCGAATATCCTTTTCGGATGGAAAAGGCGCGGCGGTAATTCCCTGTCATAGAACGGCGAGGCGAAACAGAAAATATCAGTGTTGAAGATCAATCGCGCCCCCATGCCTGTGCCCAGCGGGTCGCGGTTCACGCCCACGATGCCTGTGATTGCGCCGCCGTAAGGGTCAAGGGCTGAGGGCGTGTTGTGCGTTTCTACCTTCATGACAAGGTTATAGTCATCATTGAACTTTATCACTCCCGCATTGTCAGTAAAGACAGAAACAAGCCATGGCTTATTGATCTCCCTGGTAGCACGCTTGATAAAGGTATTGAAAAGCGAATGTATCGTCCTCGCTCCATTTTCGTCGGCATAATTTATCTGGCTGTTGAATATCTTGTGCTTGCAGTGCTCAGACCATGTCTGGGCGAGCAATTCGATCTCCACATCGGTAGGCAGGGAAAGACCGAAATCCTCTCTTTCCTTTCTGGTATCGGTTTCATTGAAGTATTTCCTGACAGTTCTCATCTCGGAGAGATTAAGCGCAAGAAGCCTTTGCTTACTTATTTCTTTTAATCCATTATCACTGACCTCAAGATTTATTGTTGAGACGGACGGCGTGTGCTTCCCTTTTACAACAGGAAGTGGGAGATGTACTCCTTTTTCTTGATCCCATTCGTTGGTGCTTACAATTTCCCACATCTCTATCAGGCCGTTGGCAAGAAGACCGCCTGCAATCCGCTCAACTTCGTCTTTTCCGATCTCCCCTTTGATAAGATATTGTCTTGAAAAATAAACACCGTTCAATTTTGTTTTCAGTACATCTTCTGATGCCTTTTTTGCAGTTGACCCGACATTATCGGTCACTCCGGGTCTGTACCCCACTTCTATTAACCATGAAAAATCCCCTGCAAGGGGTTTTTCTGAATAAACCTGGATAACAGGGTCTGCAAACAATTTTTCCCCGAGGAGCGACAGATTTTCTTTTGATTGAGCAGGATCAAGCGTATATACGTCTATCGTCCGGACAGACTCAACATTAATATGCAGGTCTTCAATTATTCTTTTTTTAATGCCTTCGCCAAGGGCATCTCTCATTCCTTTTTTGAAGCCGAGTTCGATTCTGCTGACCATTATTCTTTCCCAGTGGCCTTAATTATGGTTACAGGATATAAAATATATGTAATTCAGGATGTATTTTCTAAGAATAAAATCGCTTTTTAGATAACCGATGAACCCCCTCCCCAACCCGCCCGGATATTCCACCCTGATGTACCCTTTACTTCATCATGATGTAATCAACAGTTGGAGTAGCACTAATAAATATCCAGTTGTCATTAAAGTAGTACCAGAATATCATATTGTTAAATTTAGTGTGAAAAGATTTATTAAGCATTAATTCAGTGATACTTCGGTAGTAATGAGACTATGGTTATCAGGAGAAACATATCACTGGAAAGCGCTCATATTAAGAAACTCGAACCATTGACTAAGAAACACGAGGGAAACCTGAGCGCAGCAATCCGGGATGCAGTGGATGTTGCCGAGATAGCACTTCACCGTTACGGCAGTATCGAAAATGCAATATCAAGCATTGCAACAGAGCAAAAGGATCTTACCGCAAGAGAGAAATCCATCGAGACCGGGAAAAATGTCATGCTGAGCAGCCCGATTTTCTTATGGGCATTGAAATGGACAAAAGGCATTCCACTGGATAAAGTAATAATTGATGAAATGCTTGACCCTTTAAAGATCAAGACGATTTCAGAACTTGATAAATACATCAACGGTATCAGCCGGGAATCAGGGTGGAACTGTGAAGTATCCATATTCTGCATGGACGATATCAGTCCCGCTACTGCAACTGTTACGATTGCAGGCGATAATGAACTCTACAGGAATTTCCTGGCACAACTGGTGGTAATGTTCCTTGTTCATAACAAGGGGCTTGATATCGATGTCGTACATCGGAGGGCAACTTCGGTTCGTATTGATTTAAAGAAAAGAGAGGAAGGTACACAACCTGAAGCTGCTAATAACCATTTTGGTTATTTGAAAGATGCAATACATGAGTTCATGTCAAAAAATGAATTCTGGAGAAATCTTATTGAGATATACAGCTCTGTGAATTACAATATAGTGTCTTTGCATAAAGATCACTATGAAGATATACTTGCCTGCAATACGCCTCTTGATGCAATAATATTCGAGTCCATATCAAAAAAACACATTTCAAGCATTCCACATCGGGATTTCTTAAATCTGTTAAAGAAAACTCATGAATCACAGATGCTCATTGATAAGATAGAACTATTTGATAATGGCCTTAATATCTATCACAACTATAAAAATGAAAAGGCAGCACAGAAAATCCGTGATTATTATATCTCGCTTCTCAAGGCAAACGGTCATGAATATGAAGCGAAATATTCCACAAGCCTGATCGTACTAAATCATATCTGCTGCAAGGGCTAAATTATAACAACCTTTTTTGCAATGTCCCTGCATACCGATAAATATTCGGCAGGGTTCACGGAAGGAAATGTGTCGATAAGACAAATATCGCCATCTTTGGCCACCCTGCCAAGTTTTCTTATATCGCCGTGATACACCAGGAGTTCTGCCCTGCCGCTGGCTTTAGCCATTAGCACAGGTTCATCGCCTACTAGATTTTTTATATGATCCTGCTTTTGGAAATCGAGGTTTATTCCCAGAATGCCTGAATTTATTTTGATGTTCAAAATAGTATTCTCGACTGCCGGAAGCCATGCATCGTTAAGTATAACTTTCCCCGCGCCTCCAATAGCACTTAACAGCCCAAGCGTCCCCGGACCGCAGAAACCATCAATGACCGAGGTATTATCCAGTTCTCCTTTAAGGTATAACTCTTCTATTTTTCCGATCTTCGTGTTATTGAATTCGATGTGTATCCTGGACTGGTTCCTGTAGATACAGAGTTCGCCAAAAGAGGCGGAAATGACGTCGCATCGCATATCGCATCCTGAAAGCAGATCATATAAATGAGGGGTGCTGCCTGTATCAAGAATCCCGACACTTTGCGTCTGTGAACCTGACCTTTTTATCACTCCCCTGATCTCAGGCACACCTGCAATTATTTTATCAGCTATGTCTTTCGTGACAGAATCCATGATAAGAACCAGGCTTTTACTTCCAAGTCTTGGAGGATAGGGTACATGGAATCCGAAGGCGATGAGAGGCGTTCCGACTTCCCTGAGTGATGCATCAACCGGGTAAAACCTGATGTCTTTCAGCAAGGTCAGGACATGCCCGATCACATAATCAAGGTGCCTTTTACCACACTTCATGCAGCGTCCTGTTTCTTTATCGAACTTTTCCCGAAATGGAGACCCTTTATTGAACACGGGATCGGTCGGACATGTGCGACATGCCATGTACATCCCGTATATCTCATCAAGTACCTTTTCAGCAGGTTGTACGCAATCACCGTCACATGTGGGACATTTCATAGCGGCATATTTTTGGTTGATACTAAATACCTTTCGTGAACTCTTTAGGATATTGAGTGGCAAAAGCCGGAAGAAAAGAATCGTTGACGGGTTTTGAGGAGGAAATTGGATTTTTCGGCTTTTGCCTTATTAAAATAAGTCAATTGACGATAAATACTTTACGGAACTTCACACATTTTTCACAACTCTGTTTATATCCAGGTGAACCAATCGATTATTATGCCTACTGGAAGTAAAATATGTCAAAACTCAGTCTTTTAAGTAAATTCACCGTAATCAGCCTTCTGATCACCGCTGCCGTCGCCCTCGCCCTGGGATGGGGCATCCAGCAGCAGATGGAACAAAATGCGCTTCGGCAGGCGGCTGAGAATACCGCTGACCAGGTCGCTACCATTCTTGATCAGAAGATGCTCCAGGCAGATCTCACAGGTCCCCTTGATCCAGCCAGGTATGAACAGATAGATGCCCTGATAAGACAGAATGTCCTCAACAAGCATATTGTCCGGGTTAAAATATGGAACCGTGACGGTTTGCTTGTGTACTCGGATGAAAAAGAGCAGGTGGGGCAGAGTTTCCCTGAAGATGAAAACCTGAAAGACGCTCTTGGGGGCAAAACTGTGATGGTCATCTCCCCTGAGAAAGAAGAAAACGTAGAAGAACGCCAGCGCTTTGGCAGGCTTTTCGAAGTGATCGTCCCTCTTTTGCCCAGGGACTCAACCGGGGTGGTTGGAGCATATGAGATCTACCAGGATATGGATGTCCTTGAGCCCCGTATTGCCGAGATACGTAACTTCGTATGGGGCAGCATCGGTATCGGGTTCCTTATCCTTTATGGTTCGTTATTCGCATTTGTACGAAACGCATCGCATGAACTCCTCCACCGCAGCGAGGAGAACAGAAGATTGTATGAGGATGCAAAGCAGCAACTTGCGGAGCGTAAGCGCGCCGAGAATGAACTCATCAAGCGCACAAAGCAACTGGAAACCGCCAACAAAGAACTTGAAGCGTTCAGCTACTCGGTTTCCCATGACCTTCGGGCGCCGCTGCGGGCAATCGATGGTTTTTCCCGTGTAATTCTTGAAGATTACACCGAGAAAGTCGATGATGAAGGTAAGCGATATCTGAATATCATCCGGGATAATACTCAAAAAATGGGGCAGCTTATCGATGATCTTCTCACGCTTTCCCGTCTGGGGCGCAAACAGATGGAAATATCTGAAATAGACATGGGTAAGCTTGCAAAAGAGGTATTTGACGAACTTAAAGCTGCAGCGCCTGAGAGGACGGTACAGCTTGATATAAATACACTTCCGCCTGCCCATGGCGACAGGTCCATGATACGACAGGTCTTTGTTAATCTCCTGTCCAATGCCATCAAATTCACCCGGCCTAAAGAGAAAGCGGTTATTGAGATTGGAGAAAAGATCGAGGGGAATGAACATGCCTATTACGTCAAAGATAACGGTGTAGGATTTGATATGCAGTATATAAATAAATTGTTCGGGGTTTTCCAGAGGCTGCATAGCGCAGAAGAATTCGAAGGGACTGGTGTCGGGCTTGCCATTGTCCAGCGCATCATCCACAGGCATGGCGGGAAGGTATGGGCTGAAGGGAAACTTAACGAAGGGGCGGTATTCTATTTTACACTTTCAGATGGAGGAATAAGAAATGACAAATATTAGCGAAGTTGAAATCCTTCTTGTTGAGGATAATCCAAGCGATGCGGAACTTGCGCTCCGCGCGTTGAAGAAACATAACCTGGCGAACAAAATACATCTGGTGAAAGATGGGGCCGATGCGCTTGAATATATTTTTGCCACGGGCGCTTATGCCGGGCGGAACATCGGGAGCAAGCCGAAGGTGATATTCCTTGACCTGAAGCTTCCCAAAGTGGACGGGCTTGAAGTTCTGCAAAAGGTCAAATCGGATGAGCGGACAAGGACGATACCGATTGTCGTGTTGACATCATCACACGAAGAACGTGATATGGTGGAGAGCTACAAGCTTGGGGTCAATAGTTACATCGTCAAGACTGTAGATTTTGATAAGTTCGTCCAGGCTGTCGCACAACTGGGAATGTACTGGATGTTATTGAATAAACAACCTCAATGAAGCCGCATGGCCGGGAAGCTCGATAAGAATTTATGAACAAACAACTTCGCATACTGATACTTGAAGATGATGATTCAGATGCCGAGTTGATGGAGCGTGAATTGCGCAAGGCCGACATTGAATTCAAGTCAAAACGCGTAAAAACAAAGGAAAATTTCCAGAAAGAGCTTTTCGGTTTCGAGCCTGATATCGTCCTGGCCGATTATACTCTTCCCTCGTTTGACGGCTGTTCTGCTCTGAAAATCGTAAAAGAAAATCACTCTGATGTGCCATTCATTTTTGTTTCAGGGACTATCGGGGAGGATTTTGCGATTGAATCTCTCAAGAGCGGCGCAACCGATTATGTTATTAAGGACCGGATGTCGCGCCTTGTGCCTGCGGTGCGGCGGGCATTGTCTGAGGTCAAAGAAAAAATCGAACATGCAAAAGCCCAAAAGGCCCTGAAAGAATCTGAACTCAGGTTCCGTTCAGTAGTGCAGTCTGCCAATGATGCAATTATTTTAACAGATAGCGCCGGTAATATTATCTCATGGAATAAAGGAGCCAAAGAAATATTTGGCTACACTGGGGAGGAAATGACGGGCAGGCCGATCACGCATATTATTCATGAAAGGTTCATAAACGAACATCAAAAGAAATCTGAGGGCGCAGGTTCAACAGGCAAGTCAGGCCGAAAAATTATCGAGTCGCGGGGCTTAAGGAAGGATGGTACTGAATTTGCAATAGAGATTTCAATTGCGACATGGAAAACGGAAGAAGAAAGATTTTATAGCGCCATCATTCGCGACATCACCGAGCGCAAAAAAGCTGAGGAAATTTTAAAAGAGAAAGCAAGGGCAGAACTGTACGGTTTTGTTGTAAGTGCACTGCCCGTCTTCGCATCAGGTGTTCCATCCCAGGTGAGGAATATTCTTGTTAAAAACTTTGCCAAGCGCTTTGAGGAGAACATAAGGCCAAGGTTTGAGGAAGAGATGAAGCGGCATCCAGGTTGGAGAAACGGGAACCTCGCTATTGAACACTCACAGGAGACGCTTGACGCTTACATGATGTGGCTCTTGGGGTTATTCTCCAACCTTGGCATCAGGACAGTAAAATCATATCCAGGGAATAAATGTACCCTTGAATTATTAAACTGTCCCTGGAAGGGGGAAGCAAGCGGTAATCCGATATTCTGCCTTGTCTGCCGGACACTGGTAATGCGAAGCTTCACATGGACATCCTTTAAAGGTGCGGCCGCCCAGGGCTCCAGCATAGCAAACGGTTCAAAAACATGCGTATTTGAAATTCACGTTATATCTGAAGGTGATTAAAAATTATGGAGGAGCATGACGTTAGAAAGAATTAAGACAGGTATATTTGAACTTGATAAGATCCTCGGCGGCTTCCCCGCTGGCAAGACAGTTCTTGTTACCGGGGATCCGGGCACGGGTAAAACTATTTTCGGGTTGCAATTCGCACACTCCTGTTGCGTCCTGGGGCTGAAAACGAGATATGTTTCAACAGAAGAAAATGCAGCCGATCTGCGCCTGCAGGGAAGCTCATTCGGCTGGGAGATTGAAAGTTTGGAGAAGAGGGGTCTTTTGGCATTCACGGAATTAGCCGGGAACAGGGCAATGGAGATAGAAACTGCATTAAGTATTAAAATGGATGCCGTAAAAGGGAACTTTTCGGAACTGACCGAACATTTGCCTGAAGGCACACGCGTGCTCGTCATAGACAGCCTGGGTACACATGCAGGAAACCTCACACCGTTTGAATTCCGGGACAGGTTTGATCTTCTTGTCCACAGCCTTGCCAATATGGGTATAACAGCAATGGTGATATTCGATAGCGTGACCTCAAAGGAGTTCAATGACATAGCGCTTTTCTCAACATACGGCGCAATCCAGCTTATGAAGAGGGAGAATCCGTACACAGACCGAAGGGAGAGGGTCATGGATATCGTTAAGATGAGGAATACTAAAACACCTATACAGCTCCTAACCTATGAAATAGGTCCCGGGGGCATCGTGCTATCGTCTCCCGGAGATTTATCAGCGACTCCATGAGCACGGCTATTCATGTTTCATCTTGGAATTAGGGGTTGCATGGGATTAACCTTCTGGAAACTCGTGGCCGCAGTTGGGACAAAGTATCAGGTGGCATCTCATGAAATGAGGGCAGGCTTTGCAGGTCTCATTTTCTCCAGCATTAAATGTGAATCCGCAAAGCGGGCATTGTGTTTTCATAAAGTTTATAAAAGGTGGAAGTATTCGATGAACCTGAAAGCGATTCCGCCCGTAATTATCGCAAGAGATATCGTGAACGCCATAATGCCTCCTGCACGTTTCCAGCCAAGTTCCCTTCCAAGAACGGCAATCGTGGCAGCGCACGGGATATAAATCGTATTCACTAGCGCATAGATGAATAATTGCGCAGGGGCCATGAACAGGAGGAGGTTCTTTGCCCCGCCGCCGTACATAACAACAGCAAGGGTGACAAGCAACTGGAGTGCGAGTTCTTTCCTGAGCACGGCAAATATCAGCGTCAGTCCTGCCACAGCGGGAAGCCCGAGCCATCCCTCGACCACAGGGGATAGCGGCGATGAAAGTTTCCACAGATAGCCTGTCTCATAAAGGGCGCCTAGAACAAGGGAACCCACAAGCACTATCGGGAAAGCCACGAACACAAAATCCTTGAACCTGTACCAGGTTTTCTTGATGATATTTGACAGGAGAGGCGCCCTGAAAGGGAACATCTCCATGACAAGCCCTGTCGAGGTGCCTGGCATGACCCTGTTCAGCCCGATCCCTACGAGAAAAACAAGACCCAGCACAATGATGTATATCGCAACCGCAGGTTTCCAGCCTACGAACAGTGAGACCGCGCCCAGGATGACGGCAGTGCGGGCGCTGCACGGGATGAGTGTGATCAGCGTACTGGCTATTGTCCGTTCGCGCATCGTAGTAAGCACACGGGTGCCTATGATCGCAGGCACGTTGCATCCTGCCCCCGCAACAAGCGGGATTATGGCGCGGCCGTGAAGCCCGAATTTATGCATCAACCTGTCTGTCAGGAAGGCGACTGAGTTCAGGTATCCCGAATCCTCAAGAAAGGCGAGCATGAAATAGAACGTGAGAACGTAGGGTATTCCCACTGCAAGCGCCGCCAGGATGCCTGCGTCAAAACCCCAGATAAGAATCTTGCCGGTATGACCTTCGCCAAAGACATAGAATATTGCGGCGTCGATTACAGGGGATATGAAAGATGCCCAGGAACCGCTCAGTAACGTTGAAAGCCAGTTCCCTCCGTAAAAAATGAACGCAAAAATTATCCCGAGGACTCCGAGAAGTAAAGGTATTCCCGTAAGCGGTGAAGTCGTGTATGCCCAGAACCTATCCGATTTCACGGGCGCGACATCGCCCTGCACCTGCGCGGCTATTGCGCCTGCAAGCCCGTGTCTTTCACGTGCCATTCGGAGCGGCGTTTTCTCACCGTGTTTTCTTTCAATCTCATGGCTTATTTTTTTTGCACTATCAAGAATGGATTTTCCCATTTCGTGTTTGTTTACAAGTTCTATGAATTCGGAATCCTCTTCGAGGAGCAGTATTGCCAGGGCTCTCGGGTTTATCCCGAAATCGTAAGATGAGAGTAAATTCTCAAGTTTTCTGATATCGGATTCGATATCTTCCCCGTAATGCCGGTTGTATCTGGTTCCGGCTTTTTCTTTTGCGACATTCACGGCTGTTTGAATGAGTTCATCAAGGCCGTGTCCGCTTGTAGCTATTGTCGGTACCACAGGAACACCGAGGAGAAGTGAAAGTTTTCCTGAATCGATTATGATATTTCTTTTCTCTGCCTCGTCTATCAGGTTCAAGGCCGCCACAACAGGTATGCCAAGGTCGATGAACTGGAGCGTCATGTAAAGGTTCCTGGCAAGGTTCGTGGCATCAAGGATCATTATTGCCACATCAGGGTGAGTATCAAGTACCGCCCTGCGCGCGACCCACTGGTCTTCAGACACCGCGCCAAGGGCATAGCTCCCTGGAAGATCGATTATCCCTATGCGCAGGTCTTTAAAAGATGTTGCAGCCATGTTCAGTTCAACGGTTTTCCCGGGATAGTTTGCAGTTACCACACCCATTCCGGTCAAACGGTTGAATATGCTGGACTTTCCCACATTCGGATTCCCGGCAAGCGCGAACGTAAAATCAGTGCTGCCCTTTATTTCCTTGAGGGCGCTATGGCATGAAAGCGGCATTCTATTTTACCTTGATCTTTGAAGCAACTTCCCTTCCTAGAGCTTAACGAGAACCTGAGACACATACGATCAACGGTCCTCCGAAGGGCGCAACCTCTTCCACGCTGACGCAATCATCGGGGATCAATCCGAGCTAGGCAAGGTACTGGAGCATTTTCGTGTCTTCTTCAAATACGCTGACGATGATCCCTTTGTCAGAGGCTTTTAATTCCGATAAGGGCTTCACCTTTTCTTTTATCAATATTCC
>CABMIA010000016.1 GCA_902386085.1 uncultured archaeon | reverse complement strand
CGTACTTTTTCAATTCCTTATCCTCAACAAGCACAGTTCTTTCAATATTTTTTGCTTTGCTCGTCCCGTGCACTATCAGGAGCGACTGGGTGCGGGCAACCTCGGATATGCTGCTCATAAGATGCGCCTTCTTGACCATTGTAGTTGTGTACTCGCCGACGCCTGTGAGTATAGTAGCATTTTTATCCCTGCGATCCGAAGAAATAGATACCGCATCGAATGGCGCCTGTGAGATCGGCAAAACATTGAATCCCATGTTCTTGAGGGATGAAAAGACATTTGAAGATTCCTTTTTAATGTCCTCATTAACGCCCGGTGCCCTTGACTCATGCAAATCTCGCTTTTCAAATAGTCCTACAGCAATAACAAATCCTTTATCGAGGATCTCTTCGAGCCTGAGAGCCACGTCAACGCTTGCTGCCATTTCCCCTTCTTCGTACTTGCTTATGGTCCTCCTGGAAACACCAAGCATGGAAGCAAGAGCGCCAAGAGAGATGTTTTTCCTGGTGCGCTCTTCCTTCAGGATGCCCCCATCGATATTTACGTATAAACCGCCATGCTCTGCATGAATAAGAGGAGGGGAGTTGTCGATAAAATAATCATTCAGGGTATAAATATCAAAAGCAGTTATCCCGTACCTGAAATATGCAACACCCGTCTCCAGGGAATGGTCGCGGGTTTTTTCCCCGATCACAACAGGGTTCCCGTTCAGGTGTTTTGAGAGGAAGAGCATCTCCTGTGCGGTTTCCTCATTCAGGCCGTCGATGTTATAAAGCACCTTGATCAGGAGCAGCAGATCATCCCGCCGCGCTGCCAGGTCAAAACTTCTCGGGCGGATGTCGCAGCGATCGGAAATGATGAACCCGGCTTTGATCAAAATTGGAATAACCCGGTTGATAAGCAACTCCTTGTTCATCAAATTTGATTGGTTGTGCTTCTATATAAATGGTTGCCAAGATTTAATATACGGCGATAGAGTGTAGCAATCATGATTATCGGGATCGATGATACGGATTCAAAAGACGGGATGTGCACAACCTACCTTGCAGCCGTGCTAATCGAAAAACTAAAAGAATACGGAACCATCCGGGAATATCCCCTTTTAATCCGGCTTAACCCGAACATAAAATACAAAACCCGCGGAAATGCTGCCCTGGCGCTTCCGCTTGATTTGATAGAAGCCGGGGCTGCCTGGGAGATTAAAAGGTTAGTCGTCGAAACTGTGGAAAACATGGCGGTTTTCTCTGATGAGAATACGAACCCCGGAGTCGTGTTCATTGAAAGAACCTCGAAAGAGTTGCAAAACGACCTCGCCCTGTTTTCCATGCGGGCTGTGCAGGACGTCCTGGAAATCCGCGAAGCCAGGGAACTCCTGGCGCGCTACAACCTAAGCCATAAAGGATTCAAGAACGGGAGAGGTCTTATAGGAGCCCTTGCAGCGGCGGGTTTTGCCCTGTGCGGTCTTCCTGATTTTACATATGAGTTGATCGCGTACAGGGAAAAAGTGCGGTGGGGCACGACACGGGAGATCGATCAGGAATCGGTCTGGACTGCATCCTCGACACCCGACACGTGGGACACGGTGGATTATGAAAACAAGCGTATCGTATTCGCGCCGCATTCCCCTGACCCGATTCTTTTCGGCATCCGGGGGAAAAGCGAAAGCGCTGTGCGATCTGCTTTCTCGCTGATCAGAAGTGAACCCGTGGAACGATATGTTGTTTACAGAACTAACCAGAACACGGATATGCACCTTGTTCGTGCAAGAATAAGCGATGTAAAAGATGACCGCTCGTACATCATCGGGGGGATGGTAGGCAAAAATCCCGAAACGATTGAAGGAGGACATGTTTTCTTTGAATTAAACGATGGCTCTGCTGCCCTGGGATGTGCTGCGTTTGAGCCAACTAAAGGCTTTCGCAGCATTATCAGGCAGCTTTGTACTGGAGATGAAGTTGAGGTTTATGGAAGCGTGAAAGACCGGACAATGAACCTTGAGAAGATCAATATAAAAACGCTAAATTCAGAAGTACCGAGAAATCCCCTATGTTGCGGCAAACGGATGAAATCCATAGGCAGGGATCAGGGCTACAGATGTGTGAAATGCGGCGCCATAAAAAAGGAACAGGAAATCGAGATGCTACCGAGGAACATATTGCCCGGATTCTATGAGGTTCCGCCATGCGCCAGGAGGCATCTCTCAAAACCGCTTATCAGATTTCGCATGACTGGGGAGGAATCCTCTTGTGTTCATTAGCGCGTACCAGCGCAACCAGTCTGTCCACATTTTCAGGCAGGTAAACTTTTTTGATCTCTGGAACGTCCTTTTTTTCATCTACCAGCAAGGAGAGGATTTTATCAGCGATTTCATACGTTACGCCCAGTTCACCTTCATCTGTCTGCCCGGGCCAGAGACCGGCGGTAGGCGTTTTATCAATAATCCGGGCAGGTACGCCCGTATGCCGGGCAAGACCGCGCACCTGTGTCTTGTAAAGTGCACCGATCGGCTCGATATCAACCCCGCCGTCTCCGTATTTTGTGAAATATCCAAGGAGCAGTTCGGTCTTGTTACCGGTCCCGATGACCATGCGGCGCATGAGATTGGCATGGTAATACAGGATGCACATGCGCGTTCGCGCCTTGAGATTCCCGTTTGCCGTCAGGTTGTTTTTATCAAAATCCGGGATGGATTTTGAAAATGACTGCAAGACCGCTGATATCTCAATGACCTTGTGGTTAATACCAAGAAGCCTTGCGACCTCCTTTGCATCATCGATGTCCTGTTTTGATGATATCGTTTTCTCAGGCATCAGGAGACCCAATACATTTTCACTGCCAAGCGCCTAAACTGCAAGATATGCGGTCAGCGAGGAGTCCACACCGCCGCTTAACCCGATGACTGCGCCGGTTGAGCCGGCTTCCTGCACTTTAGAATGTATGAAGGTTACAAGCTTACTTTTCACTGCCGGATAGTTCTGGTTCATGCTGTTTTCTTATTATGAAATCCTTTCTTTATCTATTTTTGGAGGCAAATCCGGAATAGGAATTTATAGATCAGGTGAGGTTGTTTTCGCTGCAGAGGCATCATCAGAGGGACTTGCGCTGGAGCGAGAATTCCTCACAGAAATGCGGCCATGTGAAAAACCCTTAAAGCCCAAAAAACGATATCAAGCCCGTAACCGTTAAGTATGGATTATGATGATGATTGTGTTACCTTATGCTTTATATATAGTTAATCTAACATTAGTGAAAGTTAAGTACTTTTCCGACAATCTCGTATATGGGAGGCTAAAAATATGGAAAAACAATATAGAATAATATTTGCACTATGTGTGACAGCTTTATTCGTTTCAGGAGTGGGAACAGCTTTTGGAGCTACAAATCTGACCAACAATATCACAGATGTAAATGAAACAAATGAAAATGAAACAAATATAACGGAAATTGCAATTGAAGCAGGAAATACCACTGTTATGCCTGCAAATACTACTGTCGAACCTGTTACTTCTGTAGAGACGACTGGTGAACCTACAATTCCAGCATCAACTCCTAAGCCATCTCCTGGATTTGGAATAATAGTGACTATTGTGGCAGGGCTATCGGCATTATATATATTTGAGAAGAGAAGATAACAGGGTATCTTCTCTGTCTTATTAAACTGCCTGCATTGAATGGATCTTTAAATGTGCAAGTTCAAAAAAGATAAATGATTTTGTTGAAGACCTCAGGGCTCAACGACCCGATACACTAATTGAAGTAATGGAGCTTGCAGAGGATATTAGATTGCCTTCGCCTTTTGGGATTGTAATAGATTAGATGCGCGAAATTAGCGAAAGCGGTGAGTAACTTTAATTATATTTTTAAGATATTTTTAATTTTATCTCTCTTAAGGTTTCATATATCGGACCCTTTGGTGTGAGTGTGCTTTTTTTCAGGCTTATGGATTCTACTTTCATCGTCCCGAGGTCAGCACTTTCCATTTTTTTTATTTTTTCAAGGATTTCTTCCTTTTTTCCCGGTGTTTTCACCCGGGGGCGGGTTGCATGGGGGTAAAAATTCTTGTCTTTTTCAAATTTGAACGGTGAAAGAACCCTTTCCACTTCTTTGTGCAATACATCAAACCTGCCTTCTGACCCGAGCCAGATAACCCTGATATAGTCAGGTTTCGGAAATACGCCTACACCTTTGATCCTCGCTTCGAACGGTTCGCAATTGACCTGCGATAAGGCGGAGGCGATTTGCTCGACTTTGTCTTCATGAATATCTCCCAGGAATTTCAGGGTAATGTGCACCAATTTCGGTTCCACAAGTTTTATTCCGGGAGTTTTAAGCACCGCGCTTATTCTTTCTATCTCGGGGAGGAATTTCTCAGGCAGTTCCACGGCAATAAATGTGCGTATCATATTACTATCTTACCTTCGTACCTTCCCTGACTTTCTTTTCAGGCATTAACAGCACCGCGCCCTCAACATCTGCCGCAAGCACCATTCCGCGCGATTCCACTCCGAAAAGTTTTGCAGGCTTCATGTTTGCAAGGACAGCGACCTGCTTTCCGACAAGTTCTGAAGGAGAATGGGATTTCGCGATCCCTGCAACGATCTGGCGCTTCTCCCCGATATCCACTTCAAGCTTAAGCAGCTTGTCCGAACCTTTGATATTTTCCGCTGCCAGCACAGTGCCGATCCTTATATCCATTTTCTGGAATTCTTCAAATGTTATCTCGGCCTTCTCAGTCCCCGCTTCAAGCTTGTTCTTCTCTTTCGCTATCGCTATCTTTATCCTCCTGTCGAGGATGGCTTCCATCTCCTTTATCTTCTTATCTTCGAGCTTCGTAAATAATATCGAAGGCGCTTCGAGTTTCGCAGACGGGATCTCAACAAGGGCGTCTTCAAACCGCGCAGTATGAACATCGCCTGGCAGGGACAACTGTTTCCACGCTTTTTCCATATTTCCGGGAAGTACAGGCTCAAACAGCAGAATAAGCGCTTTTGATATCTGAAGGCAGTTCTTCACTACGCGTTCGCATGATTTTACATCGTTTTTTACAAGCTGCCACGGCTCGTGCGACTGGAAATATGCGTTCCCGTATTGTGCCAGTTCCATCATCGCATCGGTGGCTTTCTTGAACTCGTATTCATCGAAAGCTGATATTACGGTATTGATTGTCGAACTTATTTTTTCAAAAATATCCCTGTCAACCTCGCCTTCGGGAATGGCGCCAAAGTTCTTATGCGCAAAATGCAGCGTCCGGTGAAGGAAATTCCCAAGCGCTCCCACAAGCTCATTGTTTACCTTATCCTGGAAGACCTTCCATGAGAAGTTCAATTCCTTGGTATGCGAGGTGTAATTTGCGATATAATAGCGGAGGAGGTCGGGATGGAAACCGTGGTCAAGGTAATCCTCGTCCACCCATACAACGTAACCCCTGCTCTTTGAGAACTTCCTGTCATCGATCTTCAGCATCCCGGAGGCAACTACTGCCCACGGTTGTGTGTAACCTGCGCCTTTGAGCATCGCGGGCCAGAAGATGCAGTGATGGTAGGTAATATCCTCGCCGATAAAATGGATTACGCGCGCTTTCTGCCGCCAGTATTTTTCCCAGTCGTTGCCTGTTTTGTTAGCCCATTCCTCTGTGAAGGAGATGTATCCGATCGGCGCATCCACCCAGACATACACAACGAGATCGTCGTGCCCGGGGAACCTAACGCCCCATTCCAGATTACGCGTGATGCACCAGTCTTTAAGTTCCTTTGCCCATTCTTTTGCATAGTTTATGGCATTTGATGTGCCGCCGAGCGTATCCAGATATTCTGAAAGGAAGCCGCCAAAAGCTGAGAGCCTGAAAAAGAAATGCTCCTGCTCACGGTACTCGGCTGGATTGCCGCAGATACGGCACTTTGCGTTCTTAATCTCCCCGGGCTCAAGATGTTTTCCGCATCCCTGGTCGCATTCATCGCCCCGTGCTACTGCGCCGCAATAAGGACAGATGCCTTCCACATACCTGTCGGGAAGGAACCTTTTATCCTTTGGACAATATGCAAGGCGGATGACCTGGGGATACACGTATCCCGCATCGATAAGCGCTTCGACGATGCTGTTAGTGCGGGCGTGGTTCGTGGTGGAGTCCGTATTCCCGAAGATGCTGAACTCGACTTCCATTGCCTTGAAAATTTTTTCAAAATGCAGATGATATTTATTGACAAGCTCCTTTGGAGTTGTGCCCTGCTCCTCTGCGTTCACTACAATTGGCGTCCCGTGCGCATCAGAGCCGCATACGAATACCGCCTCCTGTCCCTGCTTCCGGAGCGCCCTGATGAAAATGTCGGCTGGCACGTATGTACGCAGGTGCCCGATATGGCATTTGCCGTTGGCGTATGGGAGGCCGCAGGTTACGAGGACTGGTTCTTCTGAGGGGAAGTTAGACATGGGATGCTACATGGAACTTCAATATAAAATACATTTCCAAGGGACTATACAGTGTTTTCTTTTCCGCGCTATGGAATTTCCTGTGATTCCTGAAAAAATAATAGAACAATAATAATTCGCCGGTCGGGAATTGAACCCGAGTTTAAGCGTTGGCAACGCTCAGTGATAACCGCTACACTACCGGCGCAAGCCAGTGAGGCATTCCCTGAATATCCTGATCCGTATTACACGTTCGGAAAAGGACAATATTTTACCCTTTTTTTAGGACTGTAATATGGTAGGAACACTCGCCTAAATTACATTACTACTTAAAAAAGATATGGGTTCAAATTATTTTCCTGGTCTTTTTGATAGGAAAATGGTGTTTCCTCCTTCGATTTTTGTCTTAGCCAATATCGGAATAGAAAATTAGTTTCGAATACGGTTGAGATAATTCGCCTTATCGTATTTTTAAGAATATTTATGTTAAGAAGAATATGAAATTGATGCGAGATATTATAGCCACCTGCGATATAATTAATAAAGCAAAGCTCAAAGAAAAAGGATATAATACAAAATGCCGATCACATTTACAGATGAAGACCTGATGTATCTTGACAAAGAACAGGATGATCAATTGCAGTCTATAAGGCAGGCAATTGATACCATGAAAGCGAACGGCGGCACGACATTTTGTAAAAAATGCGGTCATATGATGCAATATTTCAAAATTGGAAATGCGAGGCTTTTTCAATGCGGCTTCTGCGGGAATAGAATCGCTGAAATGATTCGATTATAAACCTTAAAATAGTTGCACCTTGATCCTTGACCTCTTCTGCAGCAGTCATTGAGTGCAGGCTTTTCATAATAAAAATGAAAAATTCAACTTAAAGCCTATCGAACAAGGCACAATTCCAGTTATCTTTTCATTTCGCATCAATTCGTATCTGTGAAACTCCTTCCAATCATTGTTATCCATTTTCTATTTTTCAAGTCTTTTACATATAGTTTAAAAATGAATGGATGGATTAGAAAGTTTTATATAATATGAAAACATGAGTACATTTTGTCAATGATGAGAAAAAAGGGAGTGGGGTTATCGCGCCCGTCCCTGCGCCGGCTTCCAATCCCGGCACAGAGGGCGCAATCCCCATTATTAATTTTTAATTTTGTCTGAGCTTGGAGCCGGTCTGAAAGTCCGCTGCTCTATAAGTTATCCATGCACATGAGCCGGAGTGTTGAAAAACGGAAGGATTTTATATTCTGAAAACCCCTATTTCGCATTTAAAACATCGTGCATAGTTTCCAACAATCTCTCAGCAGTGTAAGGTTTTGCCAAAAATGCGTTTGCAAGGCCTTCTACTTTCGCAAGCCTGTCTTTTTCTGCTAAACCGCTAACCGCAATAATCTTGGCTTCAGGATTAACTCTCCGGATCGCCCTGATGGTCGCCGGACCATCCATTACCGGCATCATCAGATCCATAAGAATGGTTTTGATTTTATCCATATTTTCAGAATACAATGCTACAGCTTCTGCCCCATCGTTAGCCGTAAGCACTTTATACCCGCTCTTCTCCAAAGTCGAGAAAGTAACATCACGAATCGATTCTTCATCTTCAGCAACCAGAATCCATTCACCGTGTCCTGTGAACAATTCAGGTTTCTGCTCCTCTACATTTTGCATTTCGCTTTTAATCGCTGGCAAATGTACACTGAACGTCGTTCCTTTTCCGACCTCGCTGTACACATTTATAAATCCGCCGTGGCTCTTCACAATTGCAAGCGCTGTTGAAAGACCAAGGCCCGTACCTTTGCCAAACTCCTTTGTCGTGAAGAATGGTTCAAAAATCCTATCCAGTATTTCAGGGGGAATTCCGGTTCCGGTATCCGAGACTTCTATGGCAATGTAAAAACCGACTTTAGCTTCGGCATGCATCCGTGCATAATTTTCATCGATGGGAAAATTTGAAGCTGCGATACTTAAGATACCGCCATCCGGCATAGCATCACGGGCATTCACGCACAGGTTCATTATAACCTGGTGCAGTTGTGTAGAATCTCCTGCGATGGTATAGAGATCTCTCTGGATGTCAGTTCTGATTTCAATGTTTCTTGGAAATGTTTCTTTTGCGACCTTCTCGATTTCGGTGATAATATGTTTTGTCTGAAGATAAGCGCGTTCACCTTCAACGCCGCGTGCAAATGACAGGACCTGCTTTATCAAATCAGCCCCGCGCTTGGAGTTCTGCTCAAGAATAGCAAGCAATTTCTGGCTCTCGTCATCTTTGAATTTTTGTTTTAATATTTGCAATGATAGCAATATCGGAGTCAGCATATTGTTGAGGTCGTGTGCTATACCGCCTGCAAGCGTGCCTATGCTCTCCATCCGCTGCGCCCGTAATAACTGCGATTCAAGTATTTTCTTTTCAGTAATATCAGTGTTTATGATAAGTATTGATTTTGGATTTTCTTCGTTATCCCGCACAAGAGTCCATCGGCTATCAACGATGATTTCTTTACCATTTTTGGTTATCTGCCTTAACTCACCCTTCCACTCACCTTCCTCAAAGACGCTATTCTTGGCTTCAATGAGGCTGGATGATTCTTCTTTATACAGAAGGTCATTGGCATTTTTTCCCATGACTTCTTCTGACGTCCATCCATACATTTGCTGTGCACCTTTATTCCAGTAGATGAGGCGGTGTTCTAAATCCCTTACTGCGATGGCATCCCGGGCTTTATCAAGAAGCGCAGCTTGCTCTTTTATTTTCTCCTCGGCACGCTTTCGCTCTTTGATCTCTTCCCGTAAGGATGTGTTGGCTTCTTTCAGCCTGGAAGCCCACTCCCGGATCTGTTTATTGGCTTCTTCCAGTTCTCCTGTCCGTTCCTGCACATGCAGTTCTAACTCATCGTGCACTTTGCGCAGTGCCTCCTCCATATGCTTGCGTTCGGTCACCTCCAATACCTGGGAAAGCACCGAAATAAGCCGGCCGGAGGCGTCCTGGATTGCTGTGTTGTACCACTCGCAATGGATGATCGTGCCATCCTTGCGGACATTGCGATTCTTATTGACATTGCTGGGTCGCTTGCCCGAAAGCATGTCGGCCATCAAAAGGTTTACGCCGGGGATGTCCTCATGATATACCAGGGGCAGTTCGTCAATCCGCTTGCCTAGGACTTCATTAGCCACCCACCCGAATACTTTTTCAGCCTCGCCGGACCAGCGGGTGATGTGGAAGTCACCGTCCCATTCGACAACTGCCAGCGGCGAGTTATTCACGTGCAGATTTAGCCGCTGGTGTGCCTCCTTAAGGGCCTCCTCCGCCCGCTTGCGCTCGGTGATGTCAATCAAGGAACTGAGGATAACCGGCTCCCCCTCCAACTGGATGACTTCAGATGACATGAGTGCAGTCCACGCCTCACCGTTTTTTCTGAAAAACCCGTACTCCCGATTTCGGAATGAGCCGTGCTTCTTAAGGTCGCGGATTGCCTGCGTCCGTTCTTCAGGATTCTGCCATACTGTAATATTATCCACGGTCGTTCGACCGATGACATCCTCGCGGGAGATGCCGAAGACCTCCTGCCATTTTTCGTTCACGTCGACGATGCGCCCATCACGAAGGCGTGTTAATGCAATCGCGGCGGCATTTCCCTGGAATACCTTCATGAACTTCTGCTCGCTCTCCCGCAGCGCCTCCTCCATCCGCTTGCGTCCGGTAATGTCTAAGGCAGAGGTAATGCCTCCAATGATAGCACCTGTATCATCGAAAAGCGGTTCAATGGTGGTATCATAGGTTTGTACGCCATCGCTTCGGCTGAAGGAAATTTCCTCACGGATGCCCTCACCGCTCTCCATCACACGCCGTTTTAGGTCGATCAGGCGCCGCATGCCTTCAGAGTCTTCTATCTCCTCGCCCCGCTTACCGATCATCAAAGAGGCATCGAAGTCCGGGTGAGGATTATGTATCCAGGTATACTTCAGATCACGGTCGAATTGAGACAGTGTAAAACTTGAGTTCTTCACAGCAGTACGGAAGCGCTGTTCACTAACGCGCAATGCCTCCTCAGCCTGCTTGCGCTCAGCGATTTCAGTCTTCAATTCTTCATTAGCGCGTGCCAGCTCCGCAGTTCGTTCTTCTACCTGTATCTCCAGCTCGTCGTGCGCCCTGCGCAGAGCTTCCTGCGCTCTCTTGCGCTCTGTAATATCGCGAACGATGTTTAAATTACCGATCACTTCCCCATTCTTGAATAGCGGTGTTGTCACGTATTCCACATCTATGTAGCCGCCGGAGCTTGCAAGGAGGCGCAACTCAGAACCCGGCATTGTCTTCCCGTTCATTGTATGTTGAAAGACCTCCGAAGCTTCAGGTAAATCATCGGGATGGATGAGAGGCGGGAAGCTTTTGCCTATCCACTCCTCGCGAGCCCAGCCCGTGATTCTTTCAAATGCAGGATTCAGGGAGATGATTATACCGTCCGGGGAGACCGTGGCAATAATATCATTCGCACTTTCAACAAGGCTGCGGTAGCGTTCTTCAGATTCACGTATCGCTTCTTCGGCCTGCCTATGCTCTGTAATGTCCCGTGCAATCGTTGAGGCACCGATGATCTTGCCAGTTGAATCCCTGATTGGAGAAATGGTTAGAGAGACATCGATTTGTTTGCCATCTTTTCTCGTACGCACGGTTTCGTAGTGTTCGATACGCTCTCCCTGTCTTATTATTTCCAGGAGTTGGGGAACTTCATCCGTTTTATCTGGTGGAACCAGGATAGAGATAGAGCGATCTGTGACCTCATCGGCCGTGTATCCGTATATCTTCTGTGCGCCCAGGCTCCAGCTTAGAATGGTACCATCCAGTGTCTTGCCAATAATCGCATCATCCGAAGATTCTACAATAGATGCCAATAGAGAATTTGCATCTTCAGCCTGATTGCGTAGTGTTTCTGTTTCTTCTGATTTCATTTCTCTCACAATGTCAAATAGCAGCAATTTACTTGACTTATTCGCATCTCAATGTGGTTCGGATATTCCCATTTTGGCTGTAATATCCAAACATAAATGCTTGTCTATACATCCTTTGCCTGAACACTATTTTATTAATTGAATTTGCACTTGTTGTATATTGTTATTTCATCAATGACACGAAGCCATATATTAAGATGACCATTAAATATAATATATATTAATGAATAATAGTTAGGCATCATTTCACAATGAAACTGCCAGGTATCATACCCATCCAGCAGCTCCATCTTATCGTGCCGGCTTCCTTTGGCGTGAATTCGATGGTCTGTTCCCCACTCCTGATACGGAATTTCAAACCAAGTTTTGGCACCTGGATCGCACTATTACAACCAGTCAGCTCTTTCCCGTCAATTATCCATTTGACCGGGACTCCTTTTTTCAAAACGAAGGTATCCGGTTCAAAGCCATAACGATTGACTTCCATCCTTATTACCTGATAGTCATTGGAAACTTCTGCGTCCTGCTGCTGTGATGGATTGTCAATGTTCTCGCTTGCAAAGGCCGTGCCTACCATTGCCTTGAGATCATATCCTGACCCTGTCAATACAAGGCCATTGTTCAACATGAACAATCCAAGTACGATCACGATTACTCCGGAAAACTTCAGTATTGTGTGTGTTGCCTTTGCTCCTAAAAAACTTGTTATGTAGCCGAAGGAGAGCATGACCGGAAGTGTGCCTATGGCGAATATAAATAATAGCTTCGCCCCTTCCAGCACGCTTCCTGTTCCTGCGGCCATTACGTATATTGCCTGAAGTGGACCGCAGGCGATCATGAGGCCGTTGAGCAGGCCGATTATCAATGGATTAGCCTGGTTCTTCTGTTGCCCGCCAGTGAATTTCGAGATGAATCCGGGAGTTTTGAACTGTATCTTTCTCAATACCGGGAAAATATTGAGCATTTTCAGGCCGAACAGCAACAGGAACAGTCCTGCAAGAATTCCCGCTATGCCACGCATCATGGGGGTAAAGGCAATTATGCTACCCAGAAGGCCGAAGGTGGCACCGATTATGGTGTATGATAGAATTTTTCCTATGGCATAAGCGAGATGCAGATCGTGCGGCTTTTTTCCTTCAGTTAAACCTTTTGCGGAATAAGAAACTACAAATCCGCCACACATGCTTATACAATGGAGACCGGTCAGCAGTCCCACAATGAACAGCAAGCCATAGCTCATATTCTGGCTGATCTGTGGCAATTCTATTGTTTCCGAATATTGAAGAGCAAAATATCCGACTACTATGATGCCTATAACACTCAGTATCCAGCCCCACACTGGAAAGTTTCCGGTTCCGGGATCTTCTTCGCAGGTATAGCCTTCTGATTCGATCGCTTTTTTTATTTTATCATAACTTGTTTTGTTAGAATCGTATATTACCTGCACTTCTTCTGTTGCATAATCAACGTCAACTTTCTTTACACCTTTTATCTTTTTAACTTGCTTTGTAATGATCTTCTCGCAATTGCTGCAAGTCATGCCTTTAGCTTTAAATATCTTTTTTAAGTATTTCATAAAATTTTTTTGATTGTATATGATACTTTCGAAATAGTCAGGTTTTTTCCATTATGCTTGGCCAGATGGATGCCGGAACTATCATACTCAAGATGGACACGAATATCATTCCTTCTATCTTTATTATGGCTTCGGTCATAATTTCACCAGCTTGTTCTTATTACTTTACACCCAGTGTATAATAGTATATAAAAATTTGTGT